>JBMOEL010000103.1:0-6711 GCA_049314715.1 Rickettsiales bacterium | reverse complement strand
TCGCGTAAAGTTATCGACCGATGAGGCGAAGCCTGTGCCTTCGGTGAATCGTGTTTATCCCTCGGCGAACTGGTTCGAGCGCGAAGTGTGGGACATGTATGGCGTGTTCTTCACCAATCACCCTGATTTGCGCCGCATCCTTACCGATTATGGCTTTGATGGTCATCCGCAACGCAAGGATTTTCCGCTGACGGGGTATGTCGAATTGCGTTACGACGAAGACCAGAAGCGCGTGGTATATGAGCCTGTGAAATTGCAGCAGGCATTCCGTTCCTTTGATTTTCTCTCACCGTGGGAAGGGCCTGACTATGGCGCTGGCGATGACAAAAAAGCAGGCTGAGCCGCACGCTCAGTGGCTTATTGAGCCCGCCAGTGACAAAGACTGGGCGGGTATTTGGGCTATCTTCAAAGACGTGATTGGCACGGGCGATACTTATGCTTATGCGCCAGACACTACGGAAAAAGATGCCAAAGAAATTTGGATGGGTCGTGCGGCGCATGGCACGGTGGCGCACACGTTTGTGGTGCGTGATGGCAACGAAATCGTTGGCACCTATTCGCTGCGTGCGAATCATTATGGGCTAGGATCGCATGTCAGCAATGCGGGTTATATGGTGCGGCAGGATTATCGCGGGCGCGGCATCGCTAAGGCAATGTGCAACGACTCAATGGAGCGCGCGAAGGGTTTAGGCTTTACCTCCATGCAATTTAACTACGTCGTTTCCACTAATACGCTGGCGGTGGAGTTGTGGCAGCGCATGGGTTTCAAAATCATCGGCTGCGCACCGAAATCTTTTCGACACTCCGTTCACGGCCCCGTGGATATTTACATCATGCATAGGTTTTTATGACCCAAGTTGACATCAAGAACATGACGCTCAATTTCGGCCCACAGCACCCCGCGGCGCATGGTGTGTTGCGCCTCGTGCTTGAGATGGACGGTGAGATTGTCGAGCGCGCGGACCCGCATATCGGCTTGCTGCATCGTGGCACCGAGAAACTCATTGAGCATAAAACATACCTTCAGGCGCTGCCCTATTTTGACCGACTTGATTACGTGTCGCCCATGGCGCAGGAACATGGATTTGCGCTGGCGGTGGAAAAATTGCTGGGTTGCGAAGTGCCGTATCGTGCGAAAGTGTTGCGCGTTATTTTTCTCGAACTGACGCGCATCCTTAACCACGCATTGAACGTCAGCACATGGATTATGGATGTGGGCGCGACCACGCCCGTGCTTTGGATGTTCGAAGAGCGCGATAAGATTTTGGAATTCTACGAGCGTGCTTCGGGTGCGCGCTTCCACTCGGCCTATATTCGCCCAGGTGGTCTGCACCAAGATATTCCACGCGGCATGGAAGATGACATCGCCAAGTTCTGCAAAGGCTATAAGAAGCTACTAGAGGATATCGACTCGCTGGTGACGGAAAATCGCATTTGGAAGCAGCGCACGGTGGATGTGGGTGTGGTCAGCCGCGAGGACGCGCTGGCCTATGGTTTCACTGGGCCGATGTTGCGTGGTTCAGGTGTGGCGTGGGATATTCGCAAAGCGCAGCCTTATGAGATTTATGACCAGCTCGATTTCGATATCGCGATTGGTAAAAATGGCGACTGTTATGATCGCTACCTCGTCCGTATGGAAGAGATGCGCCAGTCTGTTCGCCTGATTGAACAAGCGCTAGAATTGTTGAAGCCTGGCCCCGTGGTGACGGATGATCCGAAAATCGCACCCCCTAAGCGTGGCCAAATGAAGCAATCAATGGAAGCGTTGATTCATCACTTCAAACTTTACACTGAGGGCTATCACGTGCCTGCGGGCGAAACCTATACGGCGGTGGAAGCGCCGAAGGGTGAGTTTGGCGTGTTCTTGGTGAGTGATGGCACCAATAAACCCTATAAATGCCATGTGCGTGCACCGGGATTTGCGCATCTCGCGGCGCTGGATTTCATGAGTAAAGGCCACATGCTGGCCGACGTTTCAGCGATTATAGGTACGCTCGACGTAGTATTCGGGGAGATTGACCGATGAAGAAATTCTTGCTTGTTTCGTGTGTGATACTGGCAGCAAGCCCTGCCTTTGCGTGTAAGTATGTACGCCTTGAAATGAAGGCGGGCATGGCCACTGCGAAAATTGCTGAGCTTCAAAAAGATCAAAGAACAATAGATGATTTGCGGCAGGCGATGAGTACGGTGTGTACCACCACTAAAACAGCGGCGATTAATAGCTGTCAGCACAGCAAGGGTATGTGCGCGGATTTGCCCTACGAATTGCAAAGCAAATTTCAATATGATGTCGGTGCTGATGGTGAGTTTAGGGGCATGGTATCGCCTGAGGAGCGCACGAAATATGCGGCGATTATTGATGGGCTTTATAAAAAATAGGGTGCGTTCTAATGGCTGGAGCACTTACAGTTAAGAAATTTGAGCAACCGAAAGAATTCGCGTTCACCGCAGAGAATTTGAAGGAAGCGCAGCATATCATCACGAAGTATCCTGCGGGTCGCCAGCAATCTGCCGTCATGCCGTTGCTCATGCTTGCGCAGCGCCAGCACGCCAATTGGTTGCCCGTTGCGGCGATTGAGTTGGTCGCGAAAATGCTGGGTATGCCGTATATCCGCGCCTATGAAGTGGCGAGTTTTTACACCATGTATAATCTCGCGCCGATGGGCAAACATCACATTCAGTGCTGCACGACGACGCCGTGTTGGTTGCGTGGTTCGGATGATGTGGTGAAAGCCTGTAAGGATACACTCGGGATTGGATTTGGTGAAACGACGGCCGATGGTAAATTTACCCTGACGGAGGTGGAGTGCTTGGGAGCCTGCGTGAATGCGCCGATGATTCAAGTAACCAGCAGCACGGATGATGAATATTTCGAAGATTTGAATTACGAGACGACCAAAGAAATTCTCCTCCAGCTTATGCAAGGCAAGAAACCGAAAGCCGGCTCACAAATTGGCCGCACTTCGTCGGAGCCCAAGGCTGGCTTAACCTCACTCAAAGAGATTTCGGCATGATGCGCGCGCTTATAGTTGGGGTGATTGCGTTGATGCCAGCGCTAGCGCTGGCCGAGAAGCCGCATGTGAGTATGTTGCATTTGCAAAAAGGTATTTTCGAGGACCCTGAATGCGAAACGGATGATGATTTTCCCGACGCGTGCTTGAGTGATTGTGACATTAGCTATCCCGTTGTGGATGGGATTGAGCATATGGCCAATCAAAAAGCGCTGAATAAGAAATGGGAACAAAAAGGCGAGCAGCAGCGTTGCGCGGGCAGAAAAATTGCGGAAGGATTGACGGCGGATCGCACGCCGAATGTTTATAAAAGTGACTATGATGTGCTGGTGAATGACGGTGTGTTGCTGAGTTTTTCAGAGAATGTCTATACCTATGGCGCGGGTGCGGCACATGGTATTGGTGGCAGTGATGGCGTGATTATTGATGCCAGAATGGGTAAAGAGCTTGGCACGGGTGATTTGCTCGACATGAGCAAAGCCAATGAGTTGAACGAATATCTGCTCGACCAGATTGAAAAAGACGAGCGTGTATTTGACACTATTCGCGAAACGCGCGCCAAAGAATATTCACCGTTTATTTCCGATAAGAACCGCGAATTCACATTGATGCTGAAAGAAGACGGGCTTTATGCGCAATTTGGCGTGTATCAAATTGGGCCCTACAGCTCAGGCGAGATTGATTACCTGATTCCGCGTGAATTCATTAGCAACCAACATATCCTCAAGCGTATGGACGAAAAGGAGCAACGTGATGCTCAGCGATAAGGATCGCATATTTACCAATCTCTACGGCCTTCATGATTGGACATTGAAGGGCGCGCAGAAGCGCGGCGACTGGAGCAATACCAAAGAAATCCTTTCGTGGGGACGCGATAAAATTATTGAGGAAGTCAAGGCTTCCGGCCTGCGCGGACGCGGTGGTGCGGGCTTCTCGACGGGGATGAAATGGTCATTCATGCCGAAGGTTTCGGATGGTCGCCCAGCCTATCTCGTGGTGAATGCGGATGAGGGCGAGCCCGGCACCTGCAAAGACCGCGACCAGATGCGCCATGAGCCGCATAAGTTGATTGAGGGCTGCCTGATTGGTGGTTTCGCGATTGGTGCGGTGGCGGCGTATATTTATGTGCGCGGCGAGTTCCGAGTGGAAATTGACCATCTCGAGCATGCGATTAAAGAAGCAAACGAAGCGGGCTTCTTAGGCAAAAATGCCTGCGGTTCGGGCTATGATTTTGATGTCTATGTGCATCGCGGTTCAGGTGCCTATATTTGTGGGGAAGAAACCGCGCTCATTGAGTCGCTCGAAGGTAAAAAAGGCCAGCCGCGCCTGAAGCCGCCATTCCCCGCCGCGATGGGCGTGTGGGGTTGCCCGACGACGGTGAATAACGTGGAGTCGATTGCCGTTGTGCCAACCATTCTGCGCCGTGGCGCAAGCTGGTTTGCGGGCATTGGCCGCCCGAATAACACGGGCACAAAAGTATTTTGCATTAGCGGTCACGTGAACAACCCTTGCAACGTTGAAGAGGCGATGAGCATTCCACTCAAAGAGCTGATTGAAAAACACGCAGGCGGTGTGCGCGGTGGGTGGGATAATTTGCTCGCGATTATTCCTGGTGGTTCGTCGGTTCCGCTATTACCCAAAGAAATCTGCGAAACGGTGTTGATGGACTTTGACGCGCTGCGTGAAGTGAAATCAGGCCTTGGCACCGCAGCGGTGATTGTGATGGATAAATCGACCGATATCGTGAAAGCCATTGCGCGCTTGAGTAAGTTTTATACCCACGAATCCTGCGGCCAATGCACGCCGTGTCGTGAAGGCACTGGCTGGCTGTGGCGGATGATGGAGCGCATGGTAACAGGCGAAGCCGCGAAGGCGGATATCGACCATATGTTGGATATTGCCTCACGCATCGAAGGCCACACGATTTGTGCATTGGGAGATGCTGCGGCATGGCCGGTGCAAGGCCTTGTGCGCCATTTCCGCGGCGAAATCGAACGCCGTATCGACGAATTCTCACGGAGGGCAGCGTGATACCCATTCATTCGTCATTGCGAGCGCTAGCGAAGCAATCCAGCTTGGCCACACGAAGAAAGATGGATTGCCGCGTCGCTGCGCTCCTCGCAATGACCATTGTGTTCTTACCATCTTTAACTTTTGCAGCTCCAAACTGGGAACAAATAAAAACACTAAAATGTACTTTTACAGAAGGCGCTAGTTTTAACGGCGAAGAAATAATGACTACAGATAAGCCCTTTGGAGATGAATCAACTTTGGTTTTTGACTCTATTGATCTTAAAAGCAAGATGGCACGTTTAATTGGCAATGCTGGTGCAGATGATGTGGCTATTTTTGGAAGCCGCAGAAGTTCTCACTATGATTGATAGAACTGAAACGGGGAATTGGATTTTCAGCACATTAGCTGAAGATAAAAATGGTCAAATCAACATAGTTATGTCTCGCCATATGACAATGTTAGGAAGTGTTATCTTTAGTCAAAATTACGGAACTTGTAAGGTATTTAACTAATATGCCGATGATGAAAATAGATGGTCAGGAAGTAGAATTCACACCGGGTGAATCGGTGATTCAGGTCTGTGACCGTGTTGGTGTTGAGATTCCGCGTTTTTGTTATCACGAAAAACTGCATATTGCGGGCAATTGCCGCATGTGCCTTGTTGAGGTTAAGCCTGGGCCGCCAAAGCCGCAAGCATCCTGCGCCTTGCCGTGTGCCGAGAATATGGAAGTGAATACCAAGTCACCCATGGTGAAAAAGGCGCGGGAAGGGGTGATGGAGTTTTTGCTCATCAACCATCCGCTCGATTGTCCGATTTGCGACCAAGGCGGTGAGTGTGATTTGCAAGATCAGGCCATGGCTTATGGTACGGGCACGAGCCGTTATCACGAGCATAAGCGCGCCGTGGAAGACAAATATATGGGCCCGCTCATTAAGCCGCATATGACGCGCTGTATCCATTGCACGCGCTGCATTCGCTTTGTGGAAGACGTGGCGGGTGTGCCTGAGCTGGGCGCGATTGGCCGTGGTGAGCATATGGAAATTACCAGTTATCTTGAAAAAGCACTGACCTCGGAAGTTTCGGCGAATGTGATTGACCTTTGCCCCGTTGGCGCGCTGACCAGTAAGCCTTACGCCTTCCATGCCCGCCCGTGGGAAGTGAAGAAGACCGAGTCGATCGACGTGATGGATGCGGTGGGTAGTAATATCCGCATCGATACGCGTGGTGAAGCGGTGCTGCGTATTTTGCCGCGCCTGAATGAAGAAGTGAACGAGGATTGGATTTCCGACAAAACGCGCTATGCGTGTGACGGCCTGAAAACACAGCGTTTGGATAGGCCGTATCTGCGCAAGAACGGTAAGTTGCAACCTGCGTCGTGGGACGAGGCATTGGGCGTGGTTGCCGAGAAATTGAAATCGCTGAAGCCAGAGCAAACGGCGGCAATCGCCGGTAACCTCGCGGATGCGGAGAGCATGTTCGCGCTCAAGCAACTCATGGCAGGTGCGCATTTGGAATGCCGCCAAGACGGTGCGAAAATTGATGCGTCGGATCGTGGTGCTTATATCATGAATACGCCGATTGCGGAGCTTGAAACGGCGGACGTTGTATTGTTCATTGGCACCAATCCGCGCGCGGAAGCACCGCTGGTGAATACACGTTTGCGCAAAGCATACCTGCGTGGTGGC
>JBMOEL010000102.1:0-6729 GCA_049314715.1 Rickettsiales bacterium | reverse complement strand
CCGTTACCAGCCGTGCCCTGACCAATACCACTAATGTTAATCGTGCCTGCAAAATTGGTGCTGAGAGCACCGCTAGTTACCTCAACCCCATGGCTGGCATTGGTGCCGTTTTCACCGCGACCATTAATCAGAATGTTACCGCCTGCGGCTGTACCGGTAGCGTTAATATTCGCACCAATGCTGACACCATTATAAAAATTCGCAAGGTTAATGCCCTGCGCATAACCTGTTGCTGCTACGTTCACCGAGCCGTTTGCGTTATAGGTCGCCGAAGTGGGGGCTGCTGCGCCACCGCTCATCGTTACGTTACCGCCATTAGTCGTAATCGCCGCTGTGGTACGAATCGAGCCGCCACCAGCACCACCCGTATTGTTGGAGCGGAGGGTAAGCGCGCCACCATTGAGTGTAATGGCCGCACCCACATCAATGTTACGGAAGGCTGAAAGCGTAAGCGCGCCAGTGCCTGTTGTGTTGATGGCGCTATTCACGAAAATATCGCCGTTACCCGCAAACGCATCATTCGTGGTCTGCACGGTCACATTGGTATTTCCGTTCAGCACACCCACAATCGTTGCGGCGCTAACTTGGCTGCCTGTTGCAGTTGCCGTGAAGGGTGTTGCGCCCGTGATATTGCTGTTGGTCGCTGCGGTAATCGTAATGTCGGCAGGATCGAGCAGCCAATTGCCCGCATTACCGCCAGTGGCCTTGGCTTGAACCGTGCCCGAATCAATATGCAAAAACGCTTTGCCCGAGGTTTCGACAAACCCGCCATTGCCGCCTGTGCCTGCAGCATTAGCGCGAATGATTCCGTCAAATCTCGTCGTATTTTCAGAGAATAAAATCACCTCGCCGCCATGACCTTGCGTGGTGGCGCTGGCCTGAATCACGCTGCCAGATTCCATGGTGAGATTGCGCGCTACAGGGGTCGTTCCTTGGCCGAGATATTCGCCGCCAACACGCACGATACCGCCACCACTTGCACCATTGGCATTGATGTTCGTGCCATTTTTGAGTGTGATGTTATCTGCTGTTACAACAATTTTACCACCTTGTTCTGAAATGGTTTTTCCACTCACATCAAGGTTGGCTTGCAGGGTGATGTTGCTTAGGGTGGGCGACTTACCCTTGTTCGATGCAACGTTGCCAGTGACAGCATGTTGGCCCATGCCGGAAATCACAATCGTGCCATTTTTTTGCTGCACTGTTTGGGCGCGTAATGTACCCTCGACCTCAATCGCACTGGCAAGTAATTTGCTGCCTGCCGCGGCAGTCATGGTGATGGTGCCGCCATCCGCCGAAAGGGTGCCCGTATTGCGCACCAGCTGCTTTTGTGCTGCGTCGCTGACTGCGACTTCCAGCAGCCCGTCCCCATAAAAATCGACGGTGCTTGTATCACCCGATGCAAGTGTTACACGACCCATACGTGCCTGAATAACACCACTATTTTCAACATGCGGCGCGACGAATCCTACCAGCCCAGATTCCTTCGCGGTGATGCGCCCTTCATTGATGATAATCGAGGTGGGCGCCCCCGGTTTGTTGAAGTGAGGCGTGCGGTCATTCATGAACCGCTGATTTTCAATATCGGTACTGGTGGCGACTAGCCCATTCACATCCACCTGCGCATTTTTGCCGAACGTCACACCATTTTGATTGATGATGACGACATTGCCGTTTGCCGTGAGTGCACCATTGATGATGCTGGCTTGCGAACTATGGACACGGTTCAGTGCAATCGCACTGGCGGATGGTTGGTGAAATTCAGTGCGCTCACCTGCGGCGATATCAAAACTCCGCCAGTCAATCACCACGCGATCTGTTTGCTGGTGAATATCGACTGCATTGATGCTGGTGATGATTTGGGCTTGCCCGTCTGCGACGACACCGTCTTCAGGGTTTGCATGAGCAGAAGGTGCACAAAACAACACAGCGGATGCCGTGCAATACAGCATTCGCCGCCAATTCTGGTAGATTGGAGTCGTTTTTCGCACCATAATATTATTCTGCAACCTAGCATTTTATGCAGGGAAAGTTAGAGAAAATCTATAAATGAGAGGCTAAAAATTTTGGGACACTTGCAGCAAAATACGCGGCGAGGACTTGCCTTGACCATAATTGGGTGCATTCACTTCGCGGGCTAGTGGTAAGGCCAGTCCGAGTATGCCTGCTTGGCCTTGCTGCGTTGCGAAGCGAACACCACCACCAACAGATGTCAAGGAGTCACGTTTAGACTGCCCCACATCACGGTTGGTGACTATGCCGCCATCAAAGTATAAAAACGGCTCAAAGTTAACGGGTTGCATAGTGCGTAATCCTGTATATCTCAGCTCAATTGCGCCCGATGCACCCTTATCTCCAACGATTTCTGACGTGTCATAAGCGCGACCATATTGCTGGCCGCCTACGCCGAATTCTTCGGAGGCATATAAGGGATCAGAAGCAAGTTGACCTGCAACTTGAAGTTGCACAGCCCAATTATCAGTCAATGCTTGGATGCGTGATATGGAAAGCTCAGCTTTGGTAAAGTCTGGCTTGGCTTGTGAACGCGAGAGGTTGAGATCGCCGCTTTTGCTACTTCCTAACCCGTCAATTCCCTGAGTCAGTGTTAGATTAAGAATATTATCACCGTTCCATTGGTCATTCGTATCATAAGAGAGTGAGCTGCGGAGGGTTCGCACATGGTCACGGGTGAGGGGCGTGTTGCTGGTGTCGCTAGCAACGTTGCGTGATTCTGCGGCAATTTTGAGCAATAAATTTTCATTACGTTGCCGAATCCATTGATAGTTCATGCCGATAGAAACGCTCGTAGACGTTGAGTCAATATCGAGTGGCGTTAGGGTATAAGCTGGCTTGGATTGCGTGTAGGACGCGCTGCCTTCTAGGGTAATATCTGGCGCAACGACCACCGAGTGATTCACCAGTGCATAATTTAATTTATCCGTCGGCAAACTGGTAAGACCTAGCAAAGTCGTTTGTTGTAGTGGTAAGAAACTATCGATGTAGGAGGCGCTCACTTCATTAGGGCCCAAATAGCGTGAGCTGTAATTATCGAATCCCGCACTGGTGCGTGCCGATTTTTCTTGCGGAATCAAGGTGAGGGTTGACGCTTCGCGCGATTGGCCCGCTTCTTTGGAAAGCACCGCGCGATAATTGTAACCCGGTAAATCATTCAGCCGCAGTAATGCGGATTCCAGCGTTTTGTCGCGCAGGGGCTGCTCGGCCGTGATGCGTGCAATGTAATGTTGGCTGATGCGCGTGTTAGGATCATCACCCTTCACCACGACATTGCTGATGAAGCCTTCCGCCACGGCAATCGTTACATTACCGTTTTCGATGTTTTGATCGGGAACATAGGCGTAGGAGAGAATATAACCGGCCTCGCGATACTGACGGGTAATTTGCGCTGCGAGTATGTAAATATCCTTCAAACTAATTTCTTGATTGAGTAACGGCGCAAGGTCTTTTTGGAATGCCGTTTTTGCGTCAAAGCTCTTCACGCCGGTAAAGGCGACACTACGCAACTGGAAACGTACAGACTCTGCACCTTCTGGTGCATCCACCGGTGGTATGACGCTTTCAGGGGATACAGAAGGCCCGCGTGGTGCATCACTCGGTTTAGGAAGTGATTTTTCGGGGCGGATACGCCCTGCATCTGCGGCACTGGGTACATCGGCAGGCGTTACGGCAAAGGCGCAGGGTGCAAGTAGTGCAACCATGCTGACAGACAGCAGAGCAATGTTATACCATTTTTTCATTCGGTTTTATGCATTAAAGTAGTGATGGCGCTTGGTCAAGCAGTCAGCCTTCAGAAATACTGGCAAATTCGGCGCAGCTATTCTATGAACATGCCAGCAATGACCTGTATATCGGGAGTTTTATGAAACGCCTTTGCTTAATTAGCGCCTTGTGTATCGCGGGTATGTGGGCGCAGGCTTACGCGTTTGAGCGCTCAATGATTGCGATTGATGGGTCGAGTACGGCCTACCCCATCACGGAAGCGGTGGCGGAGGAATTCCAAATTGAGCAAAAGGGTGCAGCGGCCGTAACGGTGGGTATTGCCGGAACGGGTGGTGGGTTTAAGCGTTTCTGTAATGGCGATATTGATATTTCGCAAGCATCGCGTCCGATTTCCGAAGCAGAGATGGCCAGCTGTAAAGCCAATGGCATCCAATATATTGAGTTGCCGATTGCGCTCGATGCCTTGACCGTTGCGGTCAGCCCTAAAAATAAGACACTTGATTGTATCACGATTGCACAACTCAAAAAAATCTGGGAGCCAAGCGCCCAATCGAGCGTGCTGAAATGGAGCGATGTGGATGCATCATGGCCGGATGTGCGCCTCAACCTCTATGGTGCGGGGTCGGATTCGGGCACGTTTGATTATTTCACCGAAGCGGTGGTGGGTAAGCCAAAAGCCAGTCGGGGCGATTACACGGCAAGTGAGAATGACAACGTAATCGTTACGGGCATCTCGCATGACCCCTTCGCGCTAGGTTATCTGCCTTATTCCTATTATTCAGGTAATGCAGCACAGCTTAAAGCGCTGAAAGTAGATGGCGGTAAGGGTTGTGTGCTGCCTTCGATTAAGAGCGCGCAAGATGGAAGCTATAGCCCGTTATCGCGGCCATTGTTTTTATATGTCAAAAAGCAATCGGCCGATACCAATATCGGGGTGCGCCGATTTATTCATTATTATCTCACCAAAGGGCAGCCCTTGGTTGCTGAAGTGCATTACTTGCCATTGCCCCCGGAAATTTATACAAAACTGCTTAAGCGCTTTGAGGCGCGGACGACCGGCACGGTGTTTGGTGGGCATGCAGCGATTGGCATGTCGATTCATGATATTTTAGAGCGAGAAACGGTTCATTAATGACTGCGCGCAACAAGTCTGAGGTATTATCGCCACGTAATCCGCATTATCGTGCGCGCAAGCGCCGCGATAGATTAGCGGCGGGTATGTTGTTTGCTGTCGCACTTTCAGCAATCGCCATTACGGCTGCGATTGCGGTGATTTTGCTGCGTGAATCGTTCGTGTTCTTTGAGCAAGTGAGCATCGTCGATTTCTTGACCGACACGATGTGGACGCCTTTATTCTATGAACCGCGCTATGGTATTTTGCCTTTGCTAAGCGGTACATTACTTAGCTCGGCAGTGGCGATTGTTTTTGCCGTGCCAATTGGCCTGATTGTTGCGGTGTATTTGAGCGAGTTCGCACCCATTCGCGTGCGCGAAACCGTGAAGCCGATTTTAGAGTTATTGGTGAGTGTGCCGACCGTCGTGTTCGGTTATTTCGCATTGTTTTTTGTCACGCCGCTTTTGCAGCAAACCTTATTCCCCAATCTACCAAGTTTTAACGTATTGAGTGCGGGTATCGTGATTGGGATTATGATTATTCCCTATATCAGCTCACTGAGTGAAGACGCGATGCGCGCCGTGCCCATGGCGCTGCGCGAGGGGTCGCTGGCACTGGGTGCGAACCGCGTGCAAACTGCATTTAAGGTGGTGTTTCCGGCGGCGGCTTCGGGCATTATTGCGGCGATTATTCTCGCGGTGTCGCGTGCGGTGGGTGAAACCATGGTCGTGGCGATTGCTGCAGGCCAGCAGCCGAATCTAACGATTGACCCCACCGAGCAGGCGGCCACGATTACTGCCTATATCGTGCAGGTAGCGATGGGGGATTTGCCACATGGTAGCATTGGCTATCAGTCGATTTTTGCGGCGGGTCTTACGTTATTTGTGATTACCATGGGCTTTAACATTCTGGCTGCCATTATGCGTCATAAATTCCGTGAGGAATATTAATGCGACTCGGTGACAAGATATTTGGCGTGATTGGTTTTGCAGCGACGCTTATAGGCCTGATTGTGCTGGTGGTGTTGTTTGCAGACTTGGTGACGCGCGGTATTCCGCGAATCTCGTGGGATTTCTTTACGCATTTCCCTTCACGTCATGCAGAGCGCGCGGGGATTTTATCCGCATGGGTGGGTACCTGTTTAGTGATGTTTGTTACGGCCTGTGCGGCGATTCCGTTTGGTATCGCGGCGGGAATTTATCTTGAAGAATATGCGCCAAAAAATTGGCTGACCAAAGTGATTGAAATGAATGTGAGCAACCTCGCCGCAGTCCCTTCGATTGTGTATGGATTGCTGGCGCTTGGTTTATTTGTCTACACGCTCGATTTAGGGCGCAGCATTTTGACGGCGGGGTTGACGCTTGGCTTGTTGGTATTGCCAGTGATTATCGTGGCGACGCGCGAGGCAATTCGCACCATCCCAACGGGGATTCGCGAGGCGGCCTATGCGCTGGGCTCGACCAAGTGGGAAGTGACCACCCAGCATGTAGTGCCCTATTCGATGGGGGGGATTATCACGGGCGTGATTATTGGTCTTGCGCGTGCGGTGGGTGAAACCGCGCCGATTGTGACCATTGGTGCGTTGACGTTCATCGCCTTCTTACCCTATCCGCCATTTGGTGCAGAATTTCCGTATGTCTCATTCCAATGGTTGTTCGACCCCTTCACGGTCATGCCGATTCAGATTTTCAACTGGGTGTCGCGCCCAGGGGAAGATTTCGCGGCTAATGCTGCGGCGGCCGCATTAGTGCTCATGGTGTTAACGCTGGGCATGAACGCGATTGCGCTCTATTTCCGTTACCGTATTCGTAAGCGCTTACAATGGTAGTTTATTGAAGCCCAAGCGCCTTCTCAACCGCGAGCACTAGGCGTCCATC
>JBMOEL010000101.1:0-6734 GCA_049314715.1 Rickettsiales bacterium | reverse complement strand
TGCTGATGAAATATTTCAAACAGCAACCCGGCAATATGTGGGAAATCCAAGATCACGTGAAAACGAGCGTGAAATTCATGAAACAAAACTTGCTCGATAGTTATGGCGCGTTAGGCAAGTTCGATATTATTTTCTGCCGTAATGTGCTGATTTATTTTGACGATAAAGGTAAAGCACAGGTGCTTGATAAGCTCGCGAATTGCCTTAATACTCCGGGCTTTTTAATGCTTGGTGCCGCAGAAACCATTCTTAATCTCAGCAGTAAATATAAGCTGATGGGCGAGCATCGCGGGCTATATACGTTGGCATAAAAAAGGCCCGCACTAGCGGGCCTTTCCATTTCTAGGTGTTGTAAAAACTACGCTTCAGTTTTTGCTTTCTTAGCAGCTTTAGCAGGCGCGCCTTCAACGCTTGGCTCAGGGTCTTTGAGCACGTAGCCACGACCCCAAACGGTTTCAATGTAGTTCTCGCCGTTGCTGGCATCTTCGAGTTTCTTGCGCAGCTTGCATACAAACACGTCGATGATTTTAAGCTCAGGCTCATCAATCCCACCATAGAGGTGATTGAGGAACATTTCTTTAGTAAGCGTCGAGCCCTTACGCAACGAAAGCAATTCAAGAATACCGTATTCTTTCGAGGTGAGATGCAGGGGACGTGAATCCACTTCCACCGAACGCGTATCGAGATTCACAACCAGTTTGCCAGTGCGAATCACCGACTCCGAATGACCTTTCGAGCGGCGTACGATTGCCTGAATACGCGCAATCAATTCACCTTTGTTGAAAGGCTTGGTGAGGTAGTCGTCCGCACCGTAGCCAAGACCTTTGATTTTCTGATCAGGGCCCGAAAGACCTGAGAGAATCAAAATCGGTGTATTAATCTTTGCAGCACGGAAGCGGCGTAGCACTTCATACCCATCAATATCGGGCAACATCAAATCGAGGATAATAATATCGTAATCGTAAAGTTTGCCGATTTCCAAACCTTCTTCACCCAGTTCGGTGGTGTCACAAATGATGCCTTCAGAGGCAAGCGACAATTCAATGGCTTTCGCGGTGGATGGATCGTCTTCAACGAGTAATACGCGCATGTGTTAGCCCCTGTTTTGGTAGTCCGTGGTTGAAGGGTTAATATACTATTAACGATTACCACAAACAACTAGAATTTTAACTATTAAGGTATTTTTAACACTCGGCGATATAAGTTATTTATATAAAACAATGAGATAGTAATTTTTAACCGTTTCATATTTACACTCTGATGTGCCAAAAATGTTACAAGGTTAATACTATATGATTTACTGCGGGGGTGTAATCATTAACGCGTGTCATTCTGGCGCAGGCCGGAATCCATGCCTAAGCACTTGGACGCCCTAGTATTTTGGCATGGACCCCGTCCTCAGGGCGGGGTGACAAGCACCTGAAATACTGATAGGCTACACCCACAGATGAGCACACTCCGCCAGCATTTACTCAAAGAGTTACAATCCATCCCCGATGTGCAAATGACGGGCAGGGTCACGGCTGTGAAAGGGCTGCTTGTCGAATGTACGGGGATTGAGCAAGTCCTCTCCGTTGGTGCGCGCTGCAAGGTGCAAGGCACGCTTGCCGATGGTCATGAAATTTTATGCGAAGTGGTCGGCTTCCGCGACGATGTGGCGCTGCTGATGCCATTCCATTCCGTCGAAGGAATTGGCTTGGGCGCGAAAGTGACTGCAACAGCGGCAGCCTCCGCGGTCGAACCATCGAGCGCATGGCTGGGCCGTATCATTGACGCGATGGGTAACCCGATTGATGGTAAGGGCCCGCTGCCCAAAGGTGCAGATGCCTACCCGCTGCGTGCATCACCACCTCCCGCGGCGGATCGCCAACGTGTCAAAGGTAAATTGGATTTAGGCGTTCGTGCTATTAACACGTTCCTCACCTGCTGTGCAGGTCAGAGAATGGGGATATTCGCAGGCTCAGGCGTAGGGAAATCGATTCTCATGTCGATGTTGGCGCGTTATTCGCTGGCTGATATTAACGTCATCGGGCTGATTGGTGAACGTGGCCGCGAAGTGCAAGAATTCATTGAAGATGACTTAGGCGAAGAAGGCTTGAAGCGTTCGGTGATTATTGTTTCCACCTCATCCGAATCAGCGTTGATGCGTCGCCAAGCAGCTTATACGACGTTGGCGGTTGCCGAATATTTCCGCAACCAAAACCAGCAAGTATTATGCTTAATGGACTCCGTCACACGCTTTGCGATGGCGCAGCGCGAGATTGGTCTATCCGCCGGCGAACCACCCACCACTAAAGGCTACACACCGACTGTGTTTTCAGAGTTACCACAATTATTAGAACGCGCTGGCCCAGGTATTAAAGGGCAGGGCGCAATTACCGGATTATTCACCGTACTGGTTGAAGGGGATGATACGAACGAACCAATCGCCGACGCAGTGCGCGGGATTTTAGATGGTCACATTGTGCTTGACCGCGACATTGCGCAGCGCGGTCGTTACCCTGCGATTAACATCCTCAAATCCGTATCACGTATGTTGCCGGATTGTAATTCCGACGAGGAAAATAACCTGATTCTAACAGCACGCCGATTCCTCTCGACCTATGAGAATATGGCAGAGCTGATTCGTCTTGGCGCGTATCGTCGCGGCACCGACCCAGACGTGGATCGCGCCATGCAGTTCTATCCGCAAATCGAAGCGTTTCTTACGCAGCGCGAAAAAGAGTCCGCCAGCTTGCCTGAAGGCTACGAGCTGCTTTCGCAGATTCTCGCCCAAGGCGGCAAGGAGAAGAAGTAAGTGAAAGCTATCGCCACGCTGATTCGCGTCAAACAGCGTGAGCTGGATGCGCTCAAACGCCAGCAAGCTATTTTGGAAAAGCGCCGCGAAGAGCTATACATGCTAATCATTCAATTGGGTGATAGGCTGGTGCAAGAAATGAAACTCGCTAAAGAATTACCAGAAATGGCGCATTTTTTCGGTGATTTCTCGGTGAGTATCAAGAAGCGCCAAGATCAGACCTACGTCCAGATTCGCAAGCTGGATAAGGAGCTTGATAAACTGGCCGAGCTATTGACTGAGAAATTCAGTGAGTTGAAAAAATTTGAACTTGCCCACGCTGCATGGCTCAAACGCGAAGCCGATAAGGTCAAGCGCCGCGAACAAATCGCCATGGACGAAGTCGGCATCAGGGGGTATCTTCGCAAAGATGCGCTATAGTATTTACATCGTTTTGCCTTTCATGCTCTCAGGCTGTTTGTTTAATCAGACCAGCATTCAGAGCAATTATGAGCGCAACCGTAAATCCTGCCAATCATTCGCCGAAAGTCGTATTGGAGGATTTGATACGCCGGAACGGCACATTGGCCAAAAAGGCCGCAATGCTGAACTCGTAACATTATTCAGTGATTGTATGGCGAAAGAGGGCTGGCAAGTTGCCACACCAAAACGTGCAACGAAATCTACCAGCACGAAGCCAGCAGCAACCGCAACTCAGCAGCCAGCGCCTGTACCACAACCGGCACCACAACAGCCTGTGCAAACACAAGCGACACCGCTGACTCCATCCTCTTCCATGCCGCCACTACGCCAGCCGGTGAATCCCAACGCGGCGACGTATCAACCTGCTACGCCAAGCAATGGCCCCACGCCCTATTATGGTAGTGGCCCAGGTAGAAGCTTTTAGTAATTATGCCTTTGTCATACCGGTTCGCACTTGCGACACCGGTATCTTAAGACCCCGACGCTAAAGGTCGGGGTGACAAGTGTTAAGGATACAAGTACGTCTTAACCCACGCATCATTCTCGCGTGTAAAGATGAACCGATCATGCAAACGATATTGTCCTTGATGCCAAAACTCAATAGTTTTGGGAACGAGCCGCCAGCCGCCCCAGTGGGGTGGGCGGGGAATAGGCTTGCCTTCATATTGCTTTTCGATTGCTTCAAACCGCGCATCCAGCGCTTCGCGTGATGCGAGTGGTTGCGATTGCAGTGATGCCCATGCACCAATCTGCCGCCCGCGCTCGCGCGAGTTAAAATACGCGTCGGACGCTGCATCACTGACTTTCTCGACATGTCCTTCAACACGCACTTGCTTCTCCAGCGGCATCCAATAGAAGCACAGCGCCGCTTTAGGGTTATCAGCAAGCTCAACACTCTTGCGGCCATGGTAATTGGTGAAAAATACGAAACCTGCTGTATCCACCTGTTTGAGCAGGACAATGCGTGCCGACGGCGTACCACTTATAGTGGCGGTGGCAAGTGTCATGGCGGTTGGTTCGCTAATAGCAGAGTGTGCCTTCGCTTCGCTAAACCATGTCGTAAATAATGCAATAGGGTCGGTCATAGATTGACTCTGTATAGAGGAAGAGTAAGAAAGAAGCATGAAAAAAATATTCAAAATAATTCTCGTTCTTTTTGTTCTCACGCTTGGCGCGGGTTGGTTCTTCGGCACCTCGATTGCAGAGAAGCAAGTGCGCGCCTATTTGAAAAGCGAGGGCGTGCCCGTTGAATCACTTAGCGTTTCAAGCATCTGGTTCGATGCCGTGACGTTAAGTAACGTCAAAATGGGTAAAGATAATAACGTATCGATTGATAGCGTCACGCTCATGCGTACTGGCGATAAAGCCTACCCCTATGCGATGGACGCAAGCGGCTTGAGTATCAAAGCCCGCGTCGATGGTGCGCTGGTCGATGTGGGTGGTGTTGAAAAACTATGGCAAAAGCAGCCATTCCCAACCAATCCCGCCAAACCGATTGCGATTGCTATTAAAACGGACGCAGATCTAAAAAGTGATGGTGGCAAAGCAGTCACCGGAGTGCTGGATATCGCTAAGTTAATCATCGTACAAAAAGATTTAGAGACAACGTTACGCAATACCGACGTCACGATATATACCGAACATGGTCCGCAATATAAGGCACCTTTTGTCATTGACGAGTTGACCGTTGCGCAAGGGGGTGAGGATGTGGTTGCGCCGCTTACCGTGAAGGGTGAAGTTATTTACAATCCACAAACGACGCTTGCAGACATACTCGCACGCATAGATGCGCTCTCAGGTAAAATGCAGGCAGAGATGCAAGCCAAATACACCGTAAAATCCGAACAAGGCACGATCCAACTCACGACACCTGCACTTCAGCTTGGTGACAACAAGTTGGAACTTGCCAAGTTGTTGCCTTCTGCAGCAAAAGACACGCCAACGCCAGATATGGCACTGACGCTCAAAAGCATCATTACGCTCGCCAAAGGTGACTGGCAGAAAATGGATGTGAACGCCGTGTTCGATAATGCGCCTGTTGCCAAATTGCTCGAAAAAGCGCTTGGTAAAGGTGCAACACTTGATGGTGCCATTATGGGTAACGTGCCCATCACCATCACGAAAGACTCATGGCGTATTAATAATGCACGCATTCAGAACAAAGGGCCGATGAAACTGACCATGCTTGGTCAAGCGGCAAATGTGGTGGGTGGCTTACTCGACATGTTAGGCAAGAAAGGTGGCGATACGGCACGCGCGCTTCAAGAAGTGAATGTGAGTACGCTCGACCTCATCGGTAACTCGACGGATGATAAAGGCAATATGACACTGAAAGGTACTATTGCTGGCAATAACCCCGTGATTGGCCGTGGCGTGCAACTAAACCTAAATCTCACAACGAATCTGCGTGATTTGCTGCGCAGCATGGCTGGCGGGGCAACTGGCTATATGAAAGGTGCACTATGAGGATTTTATTCGCATTGCCTATTCTGCTTGCTGCCTGTGCTACGGTACAGGTGCAAGCGCCAGAAAAACCTATTGTGATTGATCTCAATGTAAAGATTGAGCATGAGATTCGCATCAAGGTTGAAAAAGACCTTGATAAGACCGTCTTCGCGAAAGATTCACCCCTCTTCTAAAGGTACATTATGTTGCGCAATATTTTTGTCGTGATTGCATTGTTGGTTTTACCCGTTCAGGCATTTGCTCTGTCGTTGGATGAAGCGAAAGCACAAGGGCTAGTCGGCGAACGTGTCGATGGGTATTTAGGCCCTGTTGTCGAATCAGGCGAGGTGGTAACACTCGTCAAAGACATTAACAACCAACGCCGCGCAGAGTATGCACGCATTGCTGCAGGCAACGGTCAACCCCTCGACGTGATTCAGAAACTCGCTGCACAAAAAGCATATGAGAAAACACCATCAGGCTTTTATGTGCAAAGTCCACAAGGTGGTTGGGTGAAGAAATAATGCAGCGTCCGGACGTTATCGCGCTCCGACAATTTTACTCCGCCGCACTTGGGCGTAAAGTGAAGCAGCGCTTGCGTCATATTCTACGTGAAACTTGGCCCGAGCATGAGGGCGAAACGATTCTAGGCCTTGGCTATGCCACGCCCTTATTGCGCGCACTGGAGCGCACCCAAGGCAAACATGCCGCAATTATTGCAGGCATGCCCGCCGCACAAGGTGCCATTTATTGGCCCATTCATACGGATAATCGCAGTTTTCTTATGAACGAGCAGAATCTGCCGCTGCGTGATAATAGCGTAAATCGCGTGGTGATGCTGCATATGCTTGAGCACAGCAATGAACCCGAAAAACTACTGGCAGAATGCTACCGCATGCTGGTACCGGGTGGCCGTATTGTCATCATCGTACCGAATCGTCGTGGCCTGTGGCAGTCTCTTGGTGAGACGCCGTATACGCAAGGCACGCCCTATCGCAGTTCGCAGCTAAAACACTTACTGCATGACGAA
>JBMOEL010000100.1:0-6750 GCA_049314715.1 Rickettsiales bacterium | reverse complement strand
GTTATTCTTGCGGTATGAAAATTTTATGACAATTGATAAACTGATTACTCTCGCTAAACAGGCCGCTCAGAAAGGTGAGGTGCCGATTGCCGCAGCGATTATCGATAGCGCAGGCAATCTCATCGCCAGCGCCCATAATCGCGTTGAAAAACGCAAAGACGCAACGGCACATGCGGAGCTGCTGGCCCTTCGCAAAGCCACTAAAATCAGGGGCGAAAAATATCTGGAAGATTGCGACCTCTACGTCACCCTCGAGCCTTGCGCCATGTGCGCGCAGGCTATTTCACTCGCTAAAATCCGTCGCGTCTATTTCGGTGCTTATGACCCCAAAAGCGGCGGTGTCGAGCACGGTGCGCGTGTTTTCTCTCGCCCACAATGCCACCATGCGCCCGAAGTTATTGGCGGGGTGATGGAAAACGAATGTGGGCAGTTGCTGAGTAATTTCTTCAAGCAAATACGTTAGCCGTTTAGACTTCCTGTCCCCTCGTCAAGGGTAAGGCGGCAGCGATAATATATCCTGGTAATTGCTCTTCAGGAATCTTGCTGCCTACGCCCGCTACTACTACCGTACGAGTAGAGCCAGGGAAACTACCCACACGTTCCATTTTACCCGCGCCATGCAACACTTGGGCATCATTATAAATGACCATCTCGGATGGTCCGATGACTATACCATCTTTTTCTTTCAATGTCTTACCTACAGCCATTTTCACGGCTTCGATCAAACCCTTATTTTTTCTCAATTCTTCTTCTTCCATTTGGACCGTTTCCTGAATCGAAGGTTTCAGAGCGCCCGCTTTGTAGCACGGGTGAAAACATGGTCTTCCACTATTGGGGTCTTGACCAATCATCGGCCAGGGGTCTCTTTCTGTGCCCTCATAAACGCGTGTCAAATCTGGCGGTCTGAACTTAAAGATTGGACGCTGCAGCATCGCGCGAATCTCATCCTCTGTCAGACTTGGGTAATCACCTTCTAATTGACGATATTGTTCTGTTACTTCTGAGACAAAATCATCTACGGAATGAAACACTGTCGTCACGGAGTTACTACCAACTTCTACGCCTATCACTGCATGCATCGCTCTGGATCTCGGGCTATCACGATGCAGAGCCTGTTCGCTGTGACCATTCAGCGTAAGGGACCGTCTAATCCTACGCGTATCCATATAGGCTGGTTCTCCCGTTGGCTCGACACATAAAAGTCCAAGCGCGGCGAGAATGCCGTTCTTATCTTTTGGAAGATTTTTGATGTGCATAGCGGGTAACTCGCCGTCTCTGATAGACTTAAGATAGCCGTGTAGCGCGTTAACTTCCTCACGCAGCGATGAATCCATTTCCACCTCTGACGCAAAAATCTTCTCACGAATAATAGGTGCCAAATCGCGCTGTATGAGTTCTTGTTGGTTCACATTAAGTGCCGGAAATCCTGCAGGCAAAATCTTTTCAAGCGCGTCGTTGGAAAGAAGAGTTTTAAGGATTCTATAATCCCATTCCAGTTTGGTGATGCATGCTTCACGAACCGTATCGTCCAGAAGTGCGCGCAACGCATCAGAGCATGTAAATTCCGTTGGTTTCATGGAGGGTATTTTACAAGAAAACCGTACCCAATCGTGTGAAGATTCGATGAAAAGTGGATACTTGCCAAGCACCGCAACTCAGGATAAGCCTCATTTTCTAGTTACTTAGGGAGCGCACCATGTCCGTCCAATATACCTTCGTCATGAAGGGTCTGTCCAAAACCTACCCAGGCGGCAAAACCGTCCTCAACGATATTTGGCTTAGTTTTTTCCCTGGTGCGAAGATTGGCATTGTCGGTCATAACGGCGCGGGTAAATCGACCCTGCTTAAAATCATGGCGGGCATGGATAAAGAATTTAACGGCGAGGCATGGGCAGCGGATGGCATTAAGGTTGGTTTCTTGCAGCAAGAACCCAAGCTCGATGAAACAAAAACTGCGTTCGAGAATGTGCTGGAAGCACTGAAGGATAAGAAAAAAATCCTCGATGATTTTAATGCGATTTCAGAAAAGCTCGGCGAAGTGACCGACAATGATGAGATGATGGCACTCATCGAAGACCAGGGCAAACTGCAAGAAATCATTGATGCACAAAATATCTGGGAGCTTGACCGCGAAATCGAAGTAGCGATGGAGGCACTGCGCTGCCCTCCCGGTGATGCGGATGTGACGAAACTCTCAGGCGGTGAGAAAAGGCGAGTCGCCTTAGCCAAGTTGCTTTTAGAAAAACCCGATATGCTATTACTCGACGAACCCACCAACCACTTGGACGCCGAATCCGTTGCGTGGCTTGAACATTATCTGAAGAACTACCCTGGCAACGTGGTGATGGTCACCCACGATCGTTACTTCCTCGACAACGTCACGAGCTGGACATTGGAGCTCGACCGCGGCCAAGGTAAACCATTCGAGGGCAATTACTCCAGCTGGTTGGAACAAAAAGCCAAGCAGTTAAAACAGGAAGAGAACGAGGAATCGGCACGCGCGAAAGCAATGGCCGACGAGTTGGAATGGGTGCGCTCTTCCCCCAAAGCACGCCAAGCCAAATCCAAGGCGCGTCTCAAGGCCTACGAAGAAATGCTCTCAACTCAGCAGGAAAAACGCACCGCCACTGCGCAAATCATCATTCCCGCGGGCCCACGCCTCGGTAATGTAGTGATTGAGGCTGAAGGCCTCAATAAAGGCTTCGGCGATAGGTTGCTGATTGAGAATCTCGAATTCCGCCTGCCGCCTAACGGCATTGTCGGCATCATCGGCCCCAACGGTGCGGGTAAAACCACGCTGTTCCGCATGATTACGGGCGGCGAAAAGCCTGACGGCGGCACCTTCAAAGTCGGCGAAACCGTGAAGCTCGGTTATGTTGACCAATCACGTGATTCACTGGATGCGAAAAAAACCGTGTGGGAAGAAATCTCGGGCGGCAATGAGGATATTGAGCTAGGCAAAATCAGAATGAAGTCGCGCGCTTATTGCTCGGCCTTCAACTTCAAAGGTCCCGACCAGCAACGCCCTGTTGGCCAACTCTCGGGCGGTGAACGTAACCGCGTGCACCTGGCGAAGATGCTTAAGTCTGGCGCCAACGTATTGCTGCTTGATGAACCAACCAACGATCTAGATGTCGAGACCTTACGTGCGCTTGAGGAAGCATTGCTGGAGTTTGCAGGCTGTGCGGTTGTTATTTCGCACGACCGCTGGTTCCTCGACCGCGTCGCAACGCATATTCTTGCGTTTGAAGGTAACTCGCACGTTGAGTGGTTCGAAGGTAACTATGCGGATTACGAAGCGGACCGCAAGAAACGCTTAGGCACAGATAGCCTGATTCCAACTCGGATTAAATATAAGCCATTTCACGTCTAGGAAGTTACTTCGCAGCGGTTGCTGCAGCCACTTTTTTAGTGAGCGCTTCAATAAGGTAATCAATGCCCTTATTATTCACGACCGAATTAAATTCGTCGCGCTGGGTGCTAAGCAAGCTTACGCCTTCTACTTTAATATCGGTTACTTTGAAGGATGTCTTCTCATCACGTAGGCGGTAATCCACGAACACGCTTGGCTTACCTGGGTCGAGAATTTCCATGGTCACGACTGCGCTGCCATCTGCTTCCTGCTTTGCATTGCCAAGCTTGTAAGACTGGCCAGAATATTTCGCAATACGACCAACATAGCCTTTCATCAAAAACGGCTCATACGCCTTGAGATAAGCTTGTTGTTGCGCAGGAGTAGCCATATTCCAATGCCGCCCCAATACAAAACGGCCAATGAATGGGATGTCGACGATGGTTTTGAACAACGTCTCAAGCTTTGCTTGTTTCACTGGCTGTGCATCTTGAGTTTTGACAATCGCTAAGGCTTGCGACGCAATCTTATCGACGTAGGTCTTAGCGGCAACTGCATCACCCGCAAAAGCCGTCTGCGTACTGAGCGCAAGCGCTAATAATGCACTCAATAGCTTACGCATTAGAATTGGCCTTTATCCGAATAGTCATAGCTATTCTTAATCTCGGCATCGCGCTTTTGCGTATAGATGCTACGCAGCGATACATACGGATCAATCGAGCTTTCATAAATATCATCAATCGGATCAAGCAAACGTTCGCGCTTCTCAATGCCTTTTGCCGCAGCATAGTAGAAGTCGTCCGTGTTATCTTCCATAGCGTAGTGGAATGGATCCGTGAAGTAATCGGCAACCAGTCCCACAATGTCACGACCATTGCTTGGGCCTAAAATCGGCAACACAACATACGGGCCGGAACCTACGCCCCACGCACCCAACGTCTGACCGAAATCTTCCGAGCGGTAGTTAAGACCTGCGGTAGAAGCCACGTCAAACATACCGCCAATACCGACCGTGCTGTTGAGCATAAAGCGCCAGAAGGCGATGAAAGAACGATTCACATCACCTTGCAACAAGGCATTGGCAACCGTAATCGGCTCACCCAAGTTCTGGGCAACGCCGCTCACACGGTCACGCATGTAGGGAGTGGTGATGAAGCGATAGCTTCGCGCTACTGGTTTTAGCACGATACCATCAACAACTTCGTTAAATTGGAACACGCCGCGATTGAGCGACTCCATTGGGTCTTCGTTATTCTGTGTTGCACATCCCGTGAGCGCTACGCTCATCATGACTGCCGTCACCATACCATACACGCGCATACAAACGTCCTTATTGCTTTTCATGTTGTTTTTCTTGTGTCGCGCAGATAGTTGTTTTCCATCTGCCCGACAAGGTGAATCTAATGAGACAATATGAAGAAATCCTTAGCGCCAAGCCGGTCAGCAGGTCGCTTCACGGGATATTTCACAATATTATTAATATAAAACAATAGATTATATGATTTTTATCAGGCGGGCAGAAACAGGGTTTTTACTAATATCTGTTGCAAGTTTGCCACAGGAGATGCGATGGACACACAGTCAGACCTCATACTGAGCCAGCGTGAGCTTTACACCAAAGCGGCACCCAGCGTTTCATTCGAATTTTTTCCCCCCAAATCGGCGGATGCAGAAGCAAAATTATGGGAAGTCATTCGCACGCTTGAGCCGCTCTCGCCGCGCTTTGTTTCAGTGACCTATGGCGCAGGCGGCACCACGCGTGAGCGCACCCACGCTACCGTCAAACGCATTAAGAACGAAACAGGATTACAACCCGCAGCACATTTAACATGTGTTGGCGCAAGCCGCGATGAAATCAAAGAAATCGCGCAAAGCTATTGGGATGCAGGCGTACGTCACATCGTTGCCTTACGAGGTGATGCACCAGCAGGTGAATCTTACACACCGCACCCAAACGGCTATGCTTATGCGGATACGCTGGTGAAGGGATTACTGGAGATTGGTGACTTTGAAATTTCCGTTGCCGCTTATCCTGAAACGCACCCTGAGGCGCGCTCGGCGCAAGCGGATATGGAGCATTTACAACGCAAAATAGATGCGGGCGCTACACGCGCTATCACCCAGTTCTTCTTTGACGCGGATGTCTATTTGCGTTTCGTCGAACGCGCACAAAAAGCAGGAATCAGGGCAGAAATTGTACCCGGTATTTTACCCGTCACGAATTTTGCACAGCTCACGAAATTTGCCAGCATGTGCGGTGCAAGTGTGCCCGATTGGCTTGGAAAATTATTTGATGGGCTGGATGAAAAACCCGACCAGCGCAATTTGATTGCCGCAATGATTGCTGCGGAACAATGCCGCATGTTGATGTTGGCGGGCGTGAAGCATTTTCACTTCTATACGCTAAACCGCGCTGAACTCACGAATGCGATTTGCCATATTTTGGGTGTGCGAGCGTAACCTATCGTTCACGTTGCAACAAATTGATCCTAACATCAATCCCAGAAATAATCTCTTGTGCATCACGCACGATGGCCTCGTTGTCATTCTCTTGTGCTTCTGCTCTTGCGGCCTCGAAATACCCTCTTAGTTCGGTAAGTTTCTCAGGCGTAAGGCTGGCAAGGCGGGTATTTAAATGTTTATTGATTAAATTATCATCAATATCAAAGCGTCTGTATCTTGAAGAATCCTTCATGATATCTGCAAGCACTATCAAAGCTGCGTCGCTAGCCAAAAACTGATTGTTATAACGCGGTTGTCCATTATCATAAGTGCCAATGTAGTTACGCCGATATTCAGTAGTACCCGTACTCAATAGTACACGTGCTAATTCTTGTGACTCACTGAAATTCAATCTTTCAAAAGCAGGGTCTAAATCATGCACTTTGTAATCCAATATATCTGCAGGGCTGGGTTGCACATCAGATGGTGCAGATAAGGTGCTTACAATTGATTCAGCAATACGACGATGATTTGGATCGTTACTAGATTCTAGTTGCGTCAATATACTTCGTGTCAATTCAGTGTCTTGAGACCAGTCAAATCTGAGACCATTTATTCCTTGAATAAGTGAGGTTGTATAATAGCTGAGGCCATAGCTCTCATATACACGCTCCAAAGCCCTTGTCATTTCACTTTGAGAAGGCCGTGGCGTGGCTACTATGAATGCGTTTATTGCGCCATCTATATCTTGACTACTAGGCAGGGTTCGGGGGCCAAAATAAGGCAAAGTCCATCCATCTTGCACTCGCTGTTGCCATCTAGAATATCTTTCACTCTGACGAATTAGGCGATTCAAGTGTTTCAGTTCTTGGCTCATGACAAAAACTCTCTAAGATTTAGTATATCTCAAAGTCTATATTCAAAGGCTTAAATATTAGTTAATACCTATTTTTGGC
>JBMOEL010000099.1:0-6819 GCA_049314715.1 Rickettsiales bacterium | reverse complement strand
GCGACTCATTAAAATCGGCCTGATTTTTTCGGTGATTTCGCCTTCTGGTTGGGAGTTTTTCTCAGAATATATGGTCGAAGCGTTCAATAAAGGTACCGATGAGTTGGTGATGGGTGTCTTGCAAATCGCCGCAGGCGGTGCGCCATTACCCGCAGACGCAACGCCGTTCTATCAACTCGATAAGTTGGGCGAGTTTCTCATTAACCCCGAAACCTTCATGGCAATTTTTGGTACGTTTATGGCAGGGCCTTTTGGCCTTGGCATGGGTGCATTGCTCGGTATGGCATTTGCTGCCTTCATCAAGATGCTTATTGAGGCATTACGCTTATACGCCGTGTGTTTCGTGGTGCGTTCACTGCTGCTTGGTCTTGCGCCCATCTTTATCGTGTTCTTACTGTTTGAAAAAACCAAACAGATGTTCACGAGTTGGTTGAACTCACTCATCAGTACCGCGTTGCAGCCCATTTTGCTATTCACGTTCTTAGCATTCTTTACGGTGATGATGCAAAGTGCGACACAAAATATGTTCAGCGTGGAGTTGTGCTATACGGAAGATTCAGAGGTAACAAATGGTACTACAAACCGTGTTTCGACATGGAAATTTCGCGACCGTGAAACAGGCGAAATCATTGAAGGTGATATGACATGGCAAGGTGCCGCATCTTGCCTTGCGCGTGATACAGGGGTTGATAGCGGTGAAGATTGCCCTGAATTCCCGATTAAAATTGTCGATGTGTTAACCTTCCTGCTGCTCGTATTCCTCTGTTCACGCTTCGCCGAGGTGGTGGACCGTGTATCAAACGAATTAGCGGGAACCTTAATTGCGCTTGACCCTGCCGGAAAGTTCGACCAACTTATGGGACAGATAGGGCAGGGTGGCGGTCAGTCGCAGCAAAACACAGGCGCTTCAAATAATAACCGTGGTGGTGGCAGTGGAAGTAATGCTAGTGGTGGAGCTGCTGCTGGTACCGGGGGCGCGAATCGCTCACCAGGTGCGTCTGCACCCACCACTACTCCTCCTTCTGGAGGGGGTGCTGTAGCCGCTGGTACAGCCGGCGGTGGCAACGGAAATAGATAGGTAGATTATGAAAATAACATTACTATTAATGACACTACTTACACTCACCGCCTGCGGTTCGGAAAAGGTGGAAGTGCTCAAAAGCCCATGCGTTGGCTTGGATGATAGTCCGTGCGGACCAAAGCGCCCTGCCAATGATTGGTGGCTGAAAAAGCCGCAGCAAGCTTAGCGCTCGCGCCCACCGCGGTTTGGTGGTGGAGGAGGCGGTGCCAGCATTTGCTGGTCTAGCTCTTTCTTTTTCTCATTATCCGCTGCTTTTTGCGCTTCTGTTTTATCGCCTGGTTTTGGCGCCATGCTGCCTTTAGGGGTGGTTCCTGGCATCAGCGGTGGTGGCTTAAGATTACCTGTACCCCCATAAAGACTGCTGGCAATCGTATCTTTCGCATTTTTAGGGCCAACTGCACCCGTTTTAATTCCACTCGTATTCGTGGCGTTCTGGAATCCCATCAAAATACGCGGGTCGATTTGTTTGGCGATATCAGCAGCGGTTTGCGCTTGTTTAGGGGCTTGAACGGCTGAAGTGCTTTGTCCCTGATGGTGTGCATCATGTGAATGGTCAGCCTGCGCACGTTGTTGCTGCAATTGTTGTGATTGGCGCAAGCTACGCTGTGCTTGTTGGCGAGCTTGGCGCGCATTGGCAGCGCGTGCATTCTGGCGTTGTTGCTGTGCTTGCTGCTGGTCGCGGTTGCTGCGTGCTGCAGCTTGCGCAGCTTGCTGAATCGCACGATCCGCCTGCGCACGCGCCGCATTCTCTTCACCTTGTTGATTGGCAACCGTTTTTTGCGAGGTTTGTTGCGTGATTTTATTCGCCATGCCCGCCGTAGGCGCAGCGGTCATAAAGCTCGAGATATTTTGCTGAATCGAATGACCAACCAGCGCCGATGGACCCGAAATTGCCTGCGTTTTCTCGATAACGGTATCGATACCTTTATTGATACGCTCGGTGAGTGCACCGAAGCGCTTATCATTGAGGTGCGCAAACTGATTCGCCGTGCGGCTCAGCTGCCCCGCGATACGCTCTGCCATTTTGGTATTCTTCGAACTCGTCGCAAGGCGCATGGCCTCTTCTTTGCACAGATAGCCCATTTGCCCAAATGCCTGAATCGCCGACATGACAGCAGGGTGCTGTAAGATAGACGGATCCATACTGCGTGCATAGGCCAGCAAGCGATCAAACATCGCTAATACACCGGAAATTGAACCAATAGTTTCCGTGTCCTCAGGCAGAATATTCAGCCCACTCATGATATTCATATCACCAAAGGTGACTTTGAGTTTATTGAGAATATCCTTCGCTAAATCGATGGCCTCGCGGCGCACAGGTTCGGCCAAACTATTAACGCCACCCGCACGTGCAGCGCCGTGAATCAACTGATCGCCTAATACATCAAGGTCTTGCGCCGCTTCTTCGAGTTGTTCGCGATAACGTTCTTCGTCGCTATGATCATCAAATGCAAACGGCGTTTCATCAAGCGGCAACAACGCCAACTCACTTTTGCCTTTATTGCCACCGACCAGTTCCATGACCTTGGTGAAGGGGCGCACCCAATTACTATGGCGATCCATTTCTTGAATTTTTCGGTAGAGATACCGCGCTCCCTCGCCATTAGGCGCACTGGATTCTTCAATGCTGATAGTGGTTTTATATGGATCACGCTCTTTACCGGCACGCAATTGCTCGTCCCACTGCAAGCCTTCACCAACGAATCGCGCAATCATACGCAAAGATTCGCGCACTTTCTCTGGCGTCATACCTTCGGGTGCATCGTCAAAATAACGCATCATCAGGTAATTGCGCACGCAGGCGATGTTATCGCGCAGCGTGGTATTGAGTGCGCCCGCCAAATCATGCGCACCAAGCGTAGGGAAAAGTTGTGCAATCACACCGTCAAACAGTGCGTGACGCGCAGGGGTGAAGCCAAGTTTGTTTTCAGGGGTGCGCACAAGCGCATAAAGCCCATCCCAAGAGAAAGAGGTGCTGACACCGTAAGTGCCCACTCCCTTAATTTCTAGAATCTCTACAGAATTGGCCATGCGGCCCCATTACCTATTTTTTAGGTGGTGCACCTGCTGCACCGCCTGCACCTTCTTGCTGTGCTGCGCCCAATGCGTACACGCACAAGTCTTCAAACGATACATTGTTCTCTTGCGAAATCTTGAAGAGCTTCTCGAAGCTATCCATCACGTCTTGTGGAATGGTGCCACCGCGTTCGGAAGAAAGCCACCACGCCTGAAATTGCAGCGGGTGCTTCTTCGGGTTTGGCTCACCGATATAGACGTGGAAAGGGTGCTTCACCCCGTTAAAATCGCATGGAACTGTAAAACGCTTCATAACAATACCTTAGCTACAGTATAGCAGCTTACGCCAGAATTATTACAGTTTTGTGACAGGCTGTGCCAAAGCCATTCGATTTTTGAGGATAAGTGCGGCTTATGGACCTTAATGTAGGCGCAATCATCTAAAGCGCTAGTCAGGACTTTTGAATACCTATTTGCTTGTCTAGCACGCTATCAACAATGTTTTTGTATTTGCGCGCCATCACGGATGCTGTGCTGTCACCATCTGCAAGACCAGATGTTTTGAAGCCAAGCTCCAAACGATCCATGCGATCTCTGACAGTGCCCTCAAATTGTCCGTCAACCAAACGGTTCATAATCATAGCATCGAGGAATGACCTCTGAACGTCTTCAAGATCAGGATGATTGGGATACCTAGGATCATTATCGTAGCCATGCTTAATAAGTTTTTGTTCCTCAGCAAGATCTTTTACTGATTGGCTGATGGTTGAATAACTCAAACGCCCTGACATAAAGCCCCCTTTGGTGTGTCCTTATATTAGCAATAAATTATGACGTTATGATGACAACTTAAGCATTATCGCTATAAGCGCGGCGGCGGCCATTGGCGAAATTCGTGGCATAGGCCTTTGGCGGGGTTTTGCGAATGTGCGGTTGCAGCACTTCGTAGGGAATGTTCTTCGCCTTGGCGTAAGCAATGGCTTGTTCTTTGGTCTCAAACTTGAGTTTGATTTGTTCTTTGGTATCGCCCATTGTGTTCCAGCCCATCAAGGGCTCTGGCGTGTGAGGAACGCTTGAAACATATTCCAGCAGCCAAAAATCCTTGGCTTTCCCCGATTGCATCGCGGTTTTGGCCGGCTGATAAATCTTCGCGAGTGTGGTGCTCATGAAGGCTATTTCTAGAGCACAGCCGTCAGGAATCAAGCATTTCATGCGTTCAGCACACAGCAAACCTCACGGCTTTGGTGTTGTGTAACCCGCATGCTACTAAACTTATGCCTTTTTCTTGGCAGGTGCTTTCTTTTTCGCGGGCGCTGCCTTTTTGGCTGCAGGCGCCTTTTTCGCAGTCGTTTTCTTTGGCTTGGCAGCAGGCAAAAGTTTTACCGCATCGGCAAGCGTGAAGCTGTCCATATCCGTGCCCTTAGGTACGGTGATGTTCTTCTTCGCGAACTTGATGTAGGGGCCGTATTTACCTTTTAATACCACAATCTTCTCGCCAGATTCAGGGTGTTCGCCCAAATCCTTAAGCGGCTCTGCCTTAGCAGATTTTTTCTCGCCCGCTTCGGCAATCAACGTCACAGCGCGGTTCATGCCCACGGTCAATACATCGTCCTCGCCTTTGAGGTTCACATAGCGCCCTTGGTGCAGAATATACGGCCCGAAGCGGCCAATATTCGCCACAATGGTTTCACCCGTTTCAGGGTGAACGCCTACGTCACGTGGCAGCCTGAGCAATGATAATGCTATCTCAAGCGTGACGTTCTCCGCACGTGTGCCACGCGGCAAGCTGGTGCGGCGCGGCTTGGCTGACTCACCCAATTGCACATAGACACCGTAGGGGCCTTTGCGCAGCGAAACTACTTCGCCATTATCGGGGTGATTGCCAAGAATTTTTGGGAATTCGAGCGCAGCGACTGTTGTGCCATCTTCGTTTTTCTCTTCACCGCCCGTTGCACTCAGTTGGCGGGTAAAGCCGCACTCAGGATAATTCGAGCAACCAAGGAACGCACCGAATTTGCCTGTTTTAAGGCCAAGGCGACCCGTATTGCAGGTCGGGCAGATGCGCGCTTTTGCAGCTGCTTCACCCGTGCCGAACAACATAGGCTCAAGCAGTGTATCCAGATTATTCAGCACATCCGTGATGGTGAGTTTTTTACTTTCCTCAATACGTGCGTGGAAATCCACCCAGAAATTGCGCAGTTCATCTTTCCAATTCTTTTCACCATCGGCGATATCATCAAGAATATCTTCCATATTCGCGGTGAAATCATACTGCACATAGCGATCGAAGAACGACATCAGGAATGCTGTCACGATGCGACCAAGCGAGGCAGCCGTGAAGCGCTTTTTATCCAGCGTGACATAGCCGCGATCCACCAGCACCGAAATGATCGACGCATAAGTAGAAGGGCGGCCAATGCCCAATTCCTCAAGGCGTTTGACGAGCGACGCCTCCGAATAGCGTGGCGGTGGCGTGGTGAAATGCTGATGCGTTTCAAGTTTTTTGGTGGTGACGTTCTCGCCCTCTTTCATCTCGGGCAAGCGCTGCGAATTGTCATCCGCCTCGTCTTCATCACTCTTCTTGTCGTTTTCTTTTTGATCTTCCTCGATGGTCTCTTGATACAGGCACAAGAAGCCGTCGAATTTCAGCACTGAACCGTTTGCACGCAGCGCATGTTGTTTCGAACCATCACGCATTTCTACGGCAACTTGGTCATAGACCGCCGCTTCCATTTGCGACGCCATCATGCGCTTCCAGATGAGCTCATAGAGGCGTGCTTGCTCTTCTTCCAACTCGCGGAAAGCCGCAGTGGGATTGCGCGACAAGTCGGTCGGGCGAATCGCCTCGTGCGCTTCCTGCGCGTTTTTCGATTTGGTTTTATACATGCGCGGCGAAGCGGGAACATATTCTGCGCCATATTCTTTGCCGATCAATTCGCGTGCTGCCATTACCGCTTCTGCAGATACGGTAATACCGTCGGTACGCATGTAGGTAATCCAGCCGCTTTCATACAGTTTCTGCGCGACTTGCATCGTGCGCTTCGCACCAAAACCTAGTTTGCGCGCACCTTCCATTTGCAAGGTCGAGGTCATGAATGGCGCATAAGGTTGGCGACGCATGGTCTTAGGTGTAACGCTCATCACCGTGAAGGCAGCGCCCGTCAGCGTTGCTTCAACTTCTTTTGCTTGCGCTTCGGTGGTGAGGCTGAATTTCTCCAGCTTCTTGCCTTTATATTCAGTGAGCTTCGCGGTGAAATTATCACCCTGTGCGGTATTCATATTTACAGTCACGTCCCAATATTCGCGCGGTACGAACACTTCGATTTCCGCTTCGCGTTCGCAAATCAAACGCAGCGCCACCGATTGCACGCGGCCTGCCGATTTTGAACCCGGCAATTTACGCCAGAGTACAGGCGAGAGCGTAAAGCCCACGAGGTAGTCGAGCGCACGACGCGCTTGCTGTGCATTCACCAAATCCATGTCAATATCGCGCGGGTGGGCTACGGCGTCCAGCACGGCTTTTTTAGTGATTTCGTTGAAGGTGATGCGGTGAATCGTTTTTACTTTATCAACCGCTTTGCCTTCTTTCAGTGCCTCGAGCACGTGCCATGAAATCGCTTCACCTTCGCGGTCAGGGTCAGTCGCGAGATAGAGTGTATCTGCACCTTTAAGCGCGGTTTTAATGGCGCTGAGCGGTTTTTTCGAATCGGCATCCACCTCAT
>JBMOEL010000098.1:0-6850 GCA_049314715.1 Rickettsiales bacterium | reverse complement strand
CAAGGCTTGGGTCCAGACACTTGTGTGGAAGTATTCGCTGGCGGGGGCGATGGTGGCGAAACTCATGACACAACCTCAATAAGATATATACCCATCTTATATGCTAATAGTTACCAACCGGTTGGAGATACGCAGAATGCATCTGGAGAGTATGAGACTGTTTCACCTCAAGCGCATTATTCAAGAATATCCCGTGCGCTACAAGCGGCAGGGGTGGTGATACCATCAGTATATGATCGAAATATTGTTATTGGCAGGGCGCCTAGCGACAGCTGCGCTGCGGATAGAGATTTGATCTCCTAAATCATTTTTACATGACTTTGAGATTCGTTTTATATAGCTCCAGAACTTTTTCGATAGCAAACACATCAATCTTCATGAAATTTTAACATTTTTTGGGTATTTTGATGATAATAAAAGCAAATAGTATATGGAGTAAATCATGGACAGAGAATTAGAATTAGCAAACTTACGAATAGCTTATCCAGCCCTAAATGATGACGTGCTTAATCGCGTTCTGGATATTGCATTTTCGCCAACCAACAGCCCAACAACAATCAATAACTCGGTTGAAGCTGATATGTTAGCACTGGCGCTTAATACGCAAATTGACAATACAAACAACCTTGGCTGGGCCATTCTAGGAGAAAAAATTAGCCGTTTTGGATGGGGCGCATTAACGGAAGAAGCTAGCACAGCCGTACGCGCAGATATCGCAGAAGATAGAATAACTCAGCGATTAAGAAATTATAGAGACATCCAATATACAGGAAATGACGTAGAGGCAATTAACAATAGAGCTCTACAAATTTTAGGAGAAGTTGGTGGTAAAGCTAGAATCATAAGGTAGATTAATTCGCCTTCAGCTTCTCTTCATACCAGGTTTCGCCGATAGCGATTTTTTCGCGGCCTTTAGACTCACGCCAATCATTCGTGTCGCGTAGCGAGTAAATACAGCCGCAATATTGCTGGGCGTAGAATGCTTCGCGCTTGGCGATTTCATACATGCGCGCACCGCCGCCCTCTTTGCGCCAATTATAATCCCAGTAGGTAATACCCTCATAGGGCGCGGCGGCACGAATGCCGCAGTCATTAATCTGATCCATATTCTTCCAACGCGAAATGCCCAGTGAGCTGGTGATGACTGGAAAGCCATTCTCATACGCATATAGCGCCGTGCGCTCAAACCGCATGTCAAAACACATGGTGCAGCGTACGCCGCGTTCTGGCTCACGCTCCATACCCTTGGCACGGGCAAACCAATTCTGCACGTCATAATCCGCATCGACAAACGGAATGCCCATTTTTTCTGCGAAGCGGATATTCTCCTGCTTGCGGATTTCATATTCTTTTTTGGGGTGGATATTGGGGTTATAGAAGAAAATAGTAAGCTCAATGCCATTGGCAATCATTTGCTCCATTAGCTCCCCCGCGCAGGGTGCGCAGCAACTATGCATGAGCACACGCTTGGCACCATTCGGCGGCGCTAAGTCCACATGCTTGACATATTCGACTGCGTGTTCGTGCTGTTGCATAGTGCGCATTTAGCCTGTGGCTATGCGAAACTCAATAAAAAAGGCGGGGTGTTGCCCCGCCTTTGTTTGTTTATTATCGGCTAGCTTAGCGCGCTGTCTCAGTTGAAACCGCCACAGCCTCTGTATCGCGACGCTCAAGGCGTTCTAAATGAGTTTCTTTCTTTTGACCTATCAAGGCATCAAGACCCATTTTAGCAACTATGGCAGTGGCGATGGCACCGCCGATAACCCCCGCTTTTGTCGCTGTGCTAAGATGTGAGAATGTAGTAGCAAAACCACCAATCTGACGCACAGACCGAACTGTTTGCTGCTCAACTTTAGATACAATTTTTGCGGCATCTCCACCAGCATCAAAGAATTTTGCAATAGCTGCTTGGTCAGAAATTTTTACTACTTCCTGTCCATTTTCTAGCGCTTTTTTTACTGAGTTTGGCACGACAGGAACATCATCAACCTGATGCAAATAATCACCCAAGTCGTCATAGAATGTGATGCAAATTTTGCCTTCAGGGTTTTTATGGTATTCAATACTACTGAGCGATTTGGGGTCCACGAGTTTAGTATTCACTAAATCTTTGGCATCTTCATAACGCCCATGCAGTAGCTTAATTTTTTCTAACAATTCTGGAAATTTTTCTGCTTTGGCTTTAAAACTAGCGCCGATTTTATCAACACGAGCTTCATCCAATTTTTCCGAAATAACTTTTTTATAAAGGTCTTCGCCTAGGCGGTTGGTTGCAAGATAACCAGCACCAGCACCTACTGCAGCGCCGCCTGCTAGGCCAACTAAACCAGAATCTTTTTTTTCATCATCGCTCATAATATTTCTCCATTATTTGAAACATAACATATTCAAACAAAGCAAAGGGTGAAGTTTTTGTGACAATAAAAAAGGCGGGGTGTTGCCCCGCCTTTGGTTGTTTTGTAATAGCTAGCTTAGCGTGACGGCTCGGCCGTTGCTAATGCAGCCGCAGCTTCTGCCTCGCGTCGCTCCAATCGCTCAGTGTGGCTTTCTTTTTTCTGACCAAACATGCCGTCAGCAAGTGCTTTAGCAGCAAGTCCAGTACCGAGTGTTATAGCGGCTACACCCGCCCAACGGGTCATTCCCATTTTGGGCATCGCTTTAGTAGCTTCGCGTATGGTTTTAAGTGCGCCTTGCTCGGCGGTTTTTGCTGTCTTACCAAGACCTTTAACAACATCATCAGTAATGTTTGCACCGCTAACGGTTTTACCAGACTCTAACCCATTTGGGAGTACGTCTGTTGCAATAATTTTGGATTGTCCGTTGTTATCAAATACAGAAATCTTGAATTTCTTGCCAACTCCTTCAGCCGCCTCTTCCACATGAATCTTGTGGATAGCTTCTTTTTTCAAACCACTAATGTGCGCAGCATCTTTGCCTGTAGTAACATGGGGATTATCACCACCTACCGCTTCTATGAATTCTTTAGTACCTTTTGAAGGTTCTTTTGCTTTAACAGCCGTTGGAGCATCTGGAGCCGCCGTTGGAGCATCTGGAGCTGCTGTTGGAGCATCTGGAGCTGCTGTTGGAGCATCTGGAGCTGCTGTAAGAAGTTGCTTGTCTCCAACTTTACCTGCTGCTTCACGGGCTTCTTTAAATCCCAGAGCATCGCGAGCAAAGCTATTTGCAAGATTATTTGCGGCAACATAACCTGCGCCTGCGGCTACACCGCCCGCTACTACGGTTCCACCTAAACCAGAATCTTTTTTGTCGTCATCGCTCATAAAGCTTCTCCTATATGATGTGAATATAACCCATTCCATCAGGGAGTTGTGTGAAGGTTTTGTGAAGGTTGCATGATTGTCATTGCGAGGAGGGCAAAGCCCGACGTGGCAATCCAGACTCTCTTACTTTGCGGTTGGCTTCGCCTCTCTAACGAGTCGCTTGCGCTCGCAATGACGATGTTCGAGGACTAAAAGCCAAAATCTTCACTTAAATCGCGCCACTCAGGATTAGCTTGCTCAATAAGTTTCATTTTCTTTTTACGAGATCCAGACTTAAGTTGTTTTTCTCGTAAAATGGCGGCTTCCATCGTTTCATGCATTTCAAACCAAACCAACATGTAGCATCCATATTTCTTGGTAAACCCGTCGATTAACTTCTTTTTATGTTCATAGTTGCGTCGCATCAAGTCAGAGGTAACGCCAACATAAAGCGTCCCGTTGCGTTTGTTTGCCATAATGTAAACTGCTGGTTGTTTTGCTATCATTCTGGATTGCTTCGCTATGCTCGCAATGACGATAACAAATACTACATCCGCTCAACGGCCTGTACCACGTCTTTAGCGCGTAGGCTGGCGATGATATTGCTCAAGTGGCGGGCGTTTTTGACCTCGACATCAATAATCAATTCAAAGAAGTCAGTACTACGATTAGTGATTTTGAGGTTACTAATATTCCCCAAATCCTTCGCAATGACGTTCGCCACACTCGCCAGCGCTGCCGTCTCGTGGCTTACGGACATTTTCAAACGGCCAATGAAGGTTTCATCACCCCCGCCGCCCGCTGCGTCCCACGATACGTCGATCCAGCGTTCAGGCGCATCCGCAAAATTCTCGAGCGTTTCGCATTCCATCGTGTGAATAGTGATGCCTTTGCCTGTGACCACGATGCCGACAATCTTATCACCCGGTATGGGGTGACAGCAGCCCGCGAAGTGAATCGCCATGCCTGGTACAAGACCCTTAATGGGCATAGGTACGCCTTTTTTGGCGGTCTTTTTACGTAGCTTGGCGAGGCTGAAGGGGTTTTGCACCCCAGCACCTTCAGATTTGCGGGTGTGGAATACCGCGTCATAAACCTGATTGCGGTTTACAATTCCCTCGCCCACCTCGGCGTATAAATCCTCGGCCTCTTTTTTCTGGAACACGGCAAGTGCTGGCTCGAGCATTCTATCCGTCAGTTCGTGGCCTTCTTGTTTGAAGGTTTTACTGAGAATGGCTTTACCGAGCGTGACATATTCCTCGCGCTGCTGGGTGCGAATGTAGCGGCGAATTTCCGATTTCGCTTTGCCCGTAACCACGAACCGTTCCCAGGTTGGGCTTGGGGTTTGGGTTTTGGCGGTAATAATTTCGACTTGGTCACCGTTTTTAAGTTGGTGCTTGAGCGGCACAATGCGGCCATTGACCTTTGCGCCCACGGTGGTGAAGCCCACGCCCGAATGCACCGCAAAGGCAAAGTCGACAGGTGTTGAGCCGCGCGGCAGGGCGATGATGTCGCCTTTGGGGGTGAAGCAGAACACCTGATCGTGATACATTTCGAGCTTGGTGTTTTCTAAAAATTCCTCTGGCCCTTCGGATTGTTCGAGAATTTCGAGCAGCTCGCGCACCCAACGATATTGCGTACCTTCGGTAGTGATTTTGTCCGCGCCTTGCTTATAGCCCCAATGCGCGGCAATCCCATACTCACCGACTTCGTGCATTTCATAGGTGCGGATTTGCACCTCAATACGTTGCTGGTGCGGGCCAATCACGGCAGTGTGAATCGACTGATAGCCGTTGACTTTTGGCGTGGAGATATAGTCTTTAAAGTGACCCGGAATCGTGTGGTATTTCTCGTGAATCATGCCCAGCACTTGGTAACACTCACCCACATTATTAACGATGATGCGGAAGGCCACAATGTCGGCCAGCTGCTCGAACGTAACGCCCTTACTCTCCATTTTTTTCCAAATGGAATAGGGTTTTTTCTCACGGCCATACACGCGGCCATTTTCGATACCCGCGCTTTCGACCATCTCGCGCAGAATATCTTCGACCTTTTGAACTTGGCTTTGGCCCTGCTTGCGGAGGAATTCAAGGCGTTTAGTAATCGAGTCGCGCGCTTCGGGAAAAAGCTCTTTGAAGGAGAGTTCCTGCAGTTCTTCCTTGAGACGACGCATCCCGATACGCTCGGCAAGCGATGCGTAAATCTCCAACGTCTCACGCGCGATGCGTTGGCGTTTTTCCGGTTTGGGAATGTAATGCAGCGTCTCCATATTATGCAGACGGTCAGCGAGCTTTACCATCAGCACCCGCAAGTCTTGCGACATAGCAACGACGAGCTTACGGAAGTTCTCCGCCTGCTTGGTGGACTCGGATTGGATTTCGAGGCGATTTAATTTGGTAACGCCATCCACCAACCCACGAATTTCTTCACCGAATAATTCTTGGATTTCATCCAGCGTCGCGTCTGTATCCTCCACCGTATCATGCAGCAATGCCGTGATGATGGAGGCCGTATCAAGCTTATACTGCGTGAGCTTATAGGCGACTTCTACGGGGTGTGAAAAATAGGGGTCGCCGCTGGCACGGGTTTGGCTGCCGTGCTTTTGCATGGCGTAAATATAGGCCTTATTGATCATGTCCTCGTCCGCATTCGGATCGTAGGACTTGATCTTCTCGACCAGCTCCATTTGGCGAATCATGGTAGTAATATAACGTGCAAATCAGCCACTTACCAGAGGAATGGCCGCAAGACTGTGTAAAGGTGAAGAACTGTGTTGTTCGGGCGACTAGTCGTCGACTTCGACGTTTTCCTCAACAAAGCTCATGCCTTGTGAAGGTTGGTCGGAAGCGATGTATTGGCGTGCTTCTTCGAACGCCTGTTCGATTTCGCCATGCGAATTCACCGAGTAAACCGAGTGCTTCTGCTCTTCTTCGCCCTCGATTTTATCGTTCGGGTCAAAGCCAGACTTTTTCTGGAAGTGCTGGATGATTTCTTCATGCACCAACGATTTATCAATCGTTTTTTCAGCGATTTCACGCAAAGAAACTACGGAGTCTTTATCGTTATCACGGTCAATGGTCAGCGGCATGCCCGAGCTGATTTGCTTCGCGCGTTGCGCGGCGGTAATGACCAAATCAAAGCGGTTTGGGATGCTTAAAATACAATCTTCAACGGTAACGCGTGCCATGAGTGCTCCAGCAGTTTAAGTATTAAGGATGGGGGTTTCTAAGAGATTTACTTGAGTTTTGCAAGTAAAACTCTATGTATCCGTCTATGGCGGAAATGCTGAACATTCCCAAAGGGGAAGACAAAAAATTACCCAAACCCGACTGGATTCGGGTCAAAGCCCCTGTTTCCCAAGGCTTTAAAGACACGCGCGATCTGATGCGCAGCCAAAAACTCAACACCGTGTGCGAAGAGGCTGCTTGCCCGAATATCGGCGAATGCTGGTCCAAAGGCCATGCTACGGTGATGATTCTGGGCGATACCTGCACCCGCGCCTGCGCTTTTTGTAATATCAAAACGGGTGTCCCTAATAAAGTTGACCCAGAAGAGCCGCATAACCTCGCCGTTGCTGTTGGCCAACT
>JBMOEL010000097.1:0-6921 GCA_049314715.1 Rickettsiales bacterium | reverse complement strand
GCAATGCATAACTTCAGCATAACCACTGGACGTTTCGTATAGCCAACATTGCCTTTCTTTTTGATATTTTGCCAACCGATAATATCACGCTCAAGCGTCTGAACTTCGGCTTTTTCATTGGGGAGACGAAATACCACACGTTCTGAATCGCCCTCTTTTTCGGGCTTCTTAATGGTGATAATCTCTGCATGAACAGAGGAAAGACCCGCGCCAGTATCGATGCGCGCCGGCTCTCCGAAACGTGCGTCTTTTACATACACACGCTCAACACGTCCTATAACGGTGTCTGCATGTCCAGTAAACACTCCATAATGCTGATGGAATAAAAACCCTGCATATCCAGCGGCACACAACCCTAAGCAAGTAAGCAGCGCGCGTTTTCGTTTGAGCATAACAAATACTTTCTTTGAAGCAGGAAAAAACTAAAAATTCTCGCGAATCCAATTCATGATTTTCTCTGGCACGAAACGACGTTTGGAGTGTTCGGCGCTTAGAATCTCTTCTTCCCACGGGCGCTGACTTACGTAATGCAACATGCCGATAACCCCGGAAAACGCAGGGCCAGAGACAGCATCCGCAAGCCCATTAAGCGGCATCGGTTTACCCTTGCGTACTTGTTTGGAAAGCATACGCGTAGCAAGTTCTGTCACGCCCAGCATCTGGCTTGCGCCACCCGTAATCACGCAGCGTCTGCCGACTTTATCCATACCGCTTGCTTCGAGTTTGCCGCGAATCAATTCAAAAATTTCTTCCATACGCGGGCGAATCACCCCAATCAACATCGAGCGCGGCATGGTAGTTGGCTCGTTCTCGTCTTCGCGCTCACCCAGTTGCGGCACATCAATCATCACTTCGGTATCTTTTGCCGCATTCACTGCACTTCCATGTAATGTTTTCAAGCGTTCCGCATGATGTAGCGATGTTGAAAGACCTTGCGCAATATCACTCGTTACGTGATTGCCACCCACAGGGATAGAATCGCTGTAAACGCAGCGCCCACCGAGATAGACCGCAAAGCTGGTCACGCCACCACCCATATCAATCAGCAGCACACCGAGATTCATTTCATCAGGCTCCAGCACCGCGAGTGCACTTGCGTGCACACTCATCACATATTCAGAGATATTCAAATGCGAGCGCGCAATACATTGCGACAAGTTGCGCAAATACGAAGGCTTCGCTGTGATGATTTGCAACTCCGCACCAAGCTTGCTGCCCACCATACCACGCGGATCGCGCAGCCCGCGCGCGCCGTCGAGCACATAGTTGGTCGGGAAGCAATGGATTATCGTCGACTCATCACTTTGCAGCGAGGCACAGCCTTCATGAATCAAATCGGCAATATCATTATCGCTGACACCTTCAGCAAGCACATCAAGCTCTACCGATACTTGGCGGGATTTGAGGCTCGTGCCATTCACGTTCACAATCACTTCTTCGACCGCATCCACGCCTGCCATTTGCTCGGCCGTATGAACCGCCGCAACAATCGAAGTTTCGACCTCGCTCACATCCGTAATCACGCCCGACTTAATACCCTTAGCAAGTTGATGCCCAACCCCCGCCACGGTCAATTGCCCGTGCTCGTCTTTTTTCGCAATGATGCAGGCGACTTTCGTCGTGCCAACATCCAGCGCGGTGATGATTTGTGTCTTATTAGCAGCCTTGCTCATAGTCTCCTCTTCTTTTGTCATTCCCGCGAAGGCGGGAATCCATACCAAGATTCTCGGACGTCCAAGAATGATGGCATAGACCCCCGCCTGCGCGGGGGTGACAAAAATTACGTATCCCTTGCCGTTACCGTGGTCAATGTTATCGGCGATTGATTTTGCTCAAGCGGCGTGATGAATATGCGATCATCCATCCGCATATCAATTTGGCGCACTGCTTTGCTAAGTAGCGCTTCGTTTTTGACAAGCCCTGCAAAACGCTGCCATGCTTTCTCTGGCGCATTTTCTGGTAACATCACCGTCACACCGTTGGCGAGCTTTACATTCCATCTGCGCTGACCAACACGCACGACCGCCTGCACATCAGGCTTCATTTCAGGCGCAGCATTGAGCAACGAAAGCAGCTCACTCAAATGTTGCGGCGCGCCCTCTCCCACGACCACAGGAAGTGGCTCGGTGAGTGTATATTTCTTGCGGTCCAGCACATGACCTTCCTTATCCATCAATACCTGCTTACCACCTGATTGCCAAATCACTGCGGGCAACCGCTCACTCAGCGTAATACGTAGCGCATTGGGTAATTCACGCGTGACCCGCGCATGGTGCACTTCAGGAATTTTCTCAAGGCGTGTTTGAATATCGGTCAAGGATAGTGCAAGAATCGGCATGCCAACCGTTACATTGACGGCAGCGTTAACCGCATCTTTGTTAGCGTGCTCGCGCCCTTCGAGATAGACCTGCTGAAGCGTGAACCCGGCCTCCGCAAAACCGCGATACACACCATTTTGCGTATTACGAATCGCGTTTTCCAATTTATGTTCACCGAAATATCCCGCCACCGCAAACCCTAAATACGCAATCATGCAGCTGCCCAAACCCAGCGAAATACGCTGCTGCAATTGTCTGCGCTTGGCGCGCGCTTTTTTGCGCGTTACCTCCGCCTGCATTTCACTGCGGGTCGTCGCTTTCTTTGTGACTCGTGCGCGGCGTTTAGCCATCGAGCGTTGCCTTATCCAACAAATGTTTCACCAATGTTTTAAAATCCATACCCACCAGCGCCGCAATCTCCGGCGAGAGTGACAAGGGTGTCATCCCCGGCTGCGTGTTGGTTTCTAGTATATAGAACTTCCCATCACCCTTTTCATCATAGCGGAAATCCGAGCGCGAAAGACCACGACATCCCAGCGCCTTGTGCGCCAGCAGCGCCATGCGCATCGCCTCATCATAAATAGGCTTGGGTAATTGCGCGGGGCAAATATGGGTTGAACCACCCGCCGTATATTTATTGTCGTAATCGTAAAAACCGCTTTTGGTGGTAATCTCCGTCACGCCCAATGGCTCATCATCAAGCACCGCAACAGTCAACTCACGACCAGGAATATACTGCTCCACCATCACCGTTTCACCATAAGGCCAGTTTTCTTTCGTGAAGTGAAAATTATCTTTTTCGAATACCAGTTTCACCCCAACGCTTGAGCCTTCATTGCTAGGCTTTACCACATACGGGCGCGGTAGCGGGTCTTTGCCAATCACGTCATTTTTATGCGCCACCACACTCTTCGCGGTGGGAATGCCAACACTACGAAACAATTTAATCGCCATGGGTTTATCCATCGCGAGCGCCGAAGCCAGCACACCCGAATGTGTATAGGGAATTTTCAGAATCTCCAGAATGCCTTGAATGCACCCATCCTCACCAAAGCGGCCATGCAACGCATTGAACACCTTGTCGGGTTTAGCTTTCGCGAGATCAGCTACGATATTCGGCGTCACGTCAATTTCCGTGGTCTGATAGCCAAGCTCACGACACGCCTTCGCCACCGCCGCGCCAGAGCTGAGCGATACGTCGCGCTCCGCCGACCAACCACCTTTTAATACCGCAACATGCATACGCCGCGCACCTCATGATGAACGTTAAATGACACTTGCCGATAGGGATTTTTTGATTTGCGCCAAGTCTAGCCTAGTATTTTGGGGGATGCAACAAGCCTTTAATTATGGTACGCCCACAAAATACTGCTTGGGAAGTCAACGATGTCTAACCGCCGCTACGTATATCTTGGGGATTGAGAAAAAGCCGATTTCTCAACGGAAGAGGCAATATACACCTCCAATCTCTCCCCCTGCGTGTCCGTAATATCTAGCAATGGGACCATGTCTCACCTCAATCCAGATAGCACTGGCAAAGGGCAAATAGACGAATATATCCGGTGGCTTAAGAAAAACGCCGACCCTAAAACAACCGAGATAGCACTCGTCGGCGGTACGGACAAAGGTGAGAGAGCCTACCTTCAATTCCCAAATTCTGCGGATTTAGTAGAACATCTAAAAAGCAAGCTCACTAAAGCGGGCTACAACATCGTGTTCGAAGAACTATACGGCAAACGCATACGCGATGTGACGTTGACGCGCGATGGTATAATTAGCGTTACTGACCAGCACGATGCCAATTACCATCGTAGCTTTACTTTCTCACAACACGCAGAATCAAGAGATGGTGGCAGACCACGTTAAAATCCGCAGATAGTTTTTTTGATTTTCGCATAGCCTAGCCTATGCATTTTGGGTAATGCGGCAGCTATCCCCGATACAAAATACTCATTCTTCTATGGGTTCTGTTATATCCGATTTCAGGTTGATTAGACCGATTGAGAAGAATCATTTCCGACTCTTTTCTTCTAATTTCATTTTTATCATCAGATTCAAAAAGTATTTGTTTTCGAATGAAAAAATCAGAAAGCTCTTCTTTAGAAAAATCAGCTTCAACAAGCTTATTATTCCAAGAACCAAAATACCTTAGAGAATGGCCTTTGCCTCCTATATCCATGCCAATATAAATCTTACCATTCGGAAACGTTAGTTTGTAAACTACGTACTTGAACTTCATGGCTAAACTCGCCCTATCCTCTTAATCTCCCACTCCAGCTCAACGCCTGATGTTTCCTTCACGCGCTTGCGCACTTCGTCACCCAAATTCTCGAGCGCGGCGGCGGTCGCATTGCCCGTATTAATCATGAAATTACAGTGCATAGGCGACATTTGCGCGCCATCTATCGTAAGGCCACGGCAGCCTGCTCCATCCACCAATTGCCATGCTTTGTGCCCCTCAGGGTTCTTAAAGGTGCTGCCGCCAGTGCGTTCGCGCACGGGTTGCGTCGCCTCGCGCTTGGTCGTAATTTCGGTAATGCGTGTGTGAATAGCCGCACTATCACCCGCCAATGTCTTGAACCATGCGCGGGTAAATATAAGGTCTTTTGGGCCACCAAAATGGCGGTAGGTATAGTTGCAATCTTCCACACTCAACGTGTGAATATTCCCTGCCCTATCGACCGCTTCGGCCTTGATTAGCACGTCTTTGGTTTCACCCTCGTAAGCACCCGCATTCATGGCGAGTGCCCCGCCAATCGTGCCCGGAATGCCCGCATAAAACTCAAGCCCTGCGCGGCCATGATCGGCGGCGAAACGCGCCACATTCACATCCAGCGCCGCCGCACCTGCGACCAGCACATCACCCTCGATAGTGATATCCGTAAAGCCACGACCAAGGCGAATCACCACGCCTTCCAACCCACCATCACGAATAATGAGGTTCGAGCCCACACCAATCACCGTAACGGGAACAGAAGCGGGCACTGCCCGCAGAAAATCCGCCAAGTCTTGTGCATCGGCGGGTTTGAACAATACATCCGCATTACCACCCACACGAAACCAGTTGGTCGGCGCGAGCGGCACGTCAAAACGATAGGAACCGCGCACCGTCGGCAAATCATATTTCGAAGATTGGGCGGCAGGCTGCGCCATTATGCACGTGCCTTCGTTTTCATGAGTGGCTCAAGCTGCGCAGGCAATGCATAGGCCCATTTTGAAATGCTGCCCGCACCCAAACAAATCACAAAGTCATTCGGCTGCGCAATATCCGCAATCATGGCGGCCAACTCTGCATCGCTTGGTAATGCCAGCACATGCTTGTGCCCGTGCTGTTTCATGCCCGCGACGAGCGCATCACGGTTCGCGCCCTCAATTGGGTCTTCGCCCGCCGTATAGACATCCGCCACCAGCACGGTGTCGGCTTGGTCGGCGCAGGTGCAGAAATCTTTGAACAGGTTCGAAAGGCGCGTGTAACGATGCGGCTGGATGACCGCTATCACCTTGCCCTTCTTCGCCTCCACCGCCTGACGCGCCGATGATAACGTGGCCATAATCTCCACAGGGTGATGACCATAATCGTCGATAATCGTCACGCCATTCACTTCACCCGTTTTGGTGAAGCGGCGCTTCACGCCACCAAATTCTTTGAGCGTTTTTTTGATGGTCACTTCGCTAATTTCCAACTCACGCGCCACTGCAATCGCCGCCAGCGTATTGCGCACGTTATGCAGCCCATACATTGGCAATTCGATACCCTTGAGGGTTTGCACTTTCTCCGTTGCGCGGTCGGTGATTTCCACATCGAACGTTTGGCCGCCCGAGACTTGCGTAATATTCACCGCACGCACATCCGCCTGCGGACTGGTTCCATAGCTGATGATGCGGCGATCGGTGATTTTCGCAATCAACGCCTGCACTTCTGGGTGGTCAATACACAGCACGCCAAATCCATAGAAAGGAAGCTGTGTAATAAACTGATGAAAAGCAGCCTTAAGGCTGTCAAAATCACCATAATGGTCGAGGTGTTCAGGGTCGATATTCGTAATCACCGCCACGGTCGAGGGGATGCGAATAAACGTGCCGTCCGACTCGTCAGCCTCCACCACCATCCACTCCCCTTCACCAAGGAAAGCATTCGTGCCGAACGCGTTGATGATACCACCATTAATCACGGTGGGGTTCATGTCCGCGCCTTTGAGCAAGGTTGAAATCAGCGAAGTCGTCGTGGTTTTTCCGTGCGTGCCCGCTACCGAAATAGTCGCTTTCAAACGCATCAGCTCCGCCAGCATTTCCGCTCTGCGCACTACCGGAATACGCTGCGCACGCGCTTCCACCACTTCGGGGTTGTCTTGCTTCACGGCGGAAGAAATCACCACCACTGACGCACCTTTAATATGCTTCGCATCATGCGCGCCGATATTCACCGTCATGCCCAGTTTGCGCAAACGATCAATCGTGTAGCTTTCCGCAATATCCGAACCCTGCACCGTATAACCCAGATTATGCAGCACTTCGGCAATCCCGCTCATGCCAATCCCGCCAATGCCCACGAAATGCAGCGTGCCAATATTCAGCGGCATCGTCTTTGCAATCGGGAAAATTT
>JBMOEL010000096.1:0-7043 GCA_049314715.1 Rickettsiales bacterium | reverse complement strand
ATTATAAAATTGAAAATGAAAAATCGAATGAGCGATCACAAGATCAAACCGTAAGTGTGTCTAATAACCTTCCTGATGCTAACGCAGGCAGCGGCAATGGTTCTAATGCAGAGTCAAATCGTGCACGTACCGAAGAAACTACGAACTTTGAGATCACCAAAGAAGTTATCAATTCCGTCAAAGAGACTGGCAACGTTAAGCGCCTGAGCGTTGCGGTGTTGGTTGATGGCATTTACACCACGAATGCAGATGGTGAGCAAGTGTACCAACCGCGCTCGGAAGAAGAGTTAGAGAAACTTCGCCAGCTTGTTGATTCTGCGATTGGATATGACAAAGCTCGTGGTGATGATGTGCAGGTCGTGAACCTTCAATTCGCCGCGCAGCCAGATGATTTGTTTGAAGAAGATAGCCTAGCGTGGATTAAAGATGACTTGAATAGCATCATTCAAACGCTGGTGCTGGGGGGTGTTGCCATCCTTGCGATTCTGTTGGTGATTCGTCCACTTGTTGCGCGCGCTATCGAATCGGCGGAAGCATCGCAGCGTCAAGATGAGTTGGAACAGGCAGCACTTGCGGCACCTTCGATTGCGGCGCGCTTGACGGATCAATCGCGTATCGATGATGGCGAGCATGATATTGAGGCTGGCGAAGAAGATATGATCAACATCGATCGGATTGACGGTAAAGTGAAATCGTCGACCTACAATAAAATCAACAGCATGGTGGAAAAACATCCGGAGGAAACACTCCAGATTATCCGCCAATGGCTGATGGGTTAAGGAGGATATTATGGCACTTCCAACAGCAACTTCCGCTCCTAAAGATGATTACCGCAAACTGACGGGCGCACAGCGCTCGGCCATCCTTCTTATGTCGGTCGACGAAGAATCCGCGACTAAAATTTTCAGCATGATGGATGATGAAGAGATTAAAGAAATCTCTAGCACCATGGCATCGCTTGGCACGGTGAGTGCTGAAACGGTAGAACGCCTGTTCCTTGATTTCGTTGAATCGATGAGCAATAGCGGTGTCGTCGTTGGTACGTATGACTCGACCGAGCGCTTGCTCATGAAAGCACTTGGTAAAGAGCGTGTTGATACTATCATGGAAGATATTCGTGGTCCTGCTGGCCGCACAACGTGGGATAAGCTTGGCAACGTCAATGAGGAAGTCTTGGCGGCCTACCTCAAAAACGAGTATCCGCAAACGATTGCCTTGGTGCTTTCCAAAGTACGTGCCGATCACACCGCGAAAGTACTCTCCGTATTGCCAGATGATTTAGCAATGGAAGTGATGATGCGCATGCTGGATATGGAGTCGGTGAAAAAAGAAGTCATGGACGGTATTGAACGCACCCTGCGTGTTGAGTTCATGAGTAATCTGGCCAAAACACAGCGTCGTGATACGCATGAAGTGATGGCAGAGATCTTCAACAATTTTGACCGTAACTCTGAATCCAAATTCATGGATTTGCTTGAAAAACGCAATGCCGAAGCAGCAGAACGTATTCGCAACCTTATGTTCACCTTCGAAGATTTGGCGAAGATCGATCCGGCGGGCATTCAGTCATTGCTGCGTGTGGTGGAGAAAGACAAGCTTGCTACCGCTATGAAAGGCGCTTCGGAAGTTATCAAAGATCTCTTCTTCAAGAATATGTCTGAGCGCGCTGCGAAGCTGCTTAAAGAAGATATGGAAGCGATGGGTCCAGTACGCCTCAAAGATGTGGATGAAGCACAAATGTCTATCGTCATGGCTGCGAAAGACTTGGCTGCTAAGGGTGAAATCGTTATTGCCGGCGATAGTGCCGACGAACAACTCGTCTATTAAGGAAGCACATGCGTATTCAGCACTATGACAGTTTGAATCTACGTGATTTCAGAACACCGTTTGAGGCAGTGCAGGCGGCTGCGTCTATCATTGAAGAAGAAACGCCACCCCCTCCTCCGCCACCGACCTATACACAACATGAGTTGGAAGTCGCCCGCCAAGCTGCCCATAAAGCGGGTTTTGAGGAAGGGATGCAAGCAGGCGTTGCAAAGGTCGTAAACGAAACGCATTTGCGTGATAATGACGCTGCAACAGCGATGCACACACTTGCCACTGCCATTCAAGAATTACAGACGCAGTATCATGATGTGCTGAGTAAACAAACTGGCGAACTCACTGAGCTTGTAACGTTGATTGCACGCAAAGTAGCGGGTGATGCACTCACCATGTATGGCGAAAAAACCATCGAGGGTATGGTGATGCGTTGCCTTCCTGTCGTGCTTTACAAACCACATGTGATTATCGATGTGCACCCTGAGATTCACGAAAAAGTCGAAGGGCATTTAACGACATTGTTGCGCGAGTCAGGTTTTGCAGGCGGTTTAACGATTCGCGCGTCGAGCACCATTGCGCGCCATGATATTAAAATCGATTGGGCAGCAGGCTACGCCGAACGCTCCACGCAGGCACTGTGGTCTGAGGTAACTATCTTGCTCAATCAGCTTTCTGTTCAAATACATGATGAACCAAATCCAACCGAGACAATAACATCTAACTAGACGAGGATACTATGGCAGACCCAATGGATACAATGGCCTTTAATGACGTAAATGACGGCAATATCACACTCGATGTAGTGAGCGATATTCCCGTTCAAATCTCCGTCGTGCTCGGCAAAACGAACATGCAAGTGCAGCAATTATTGAAGCTTGGCCGTGGCGCAGTGGTGGAGCTTGACCGCAAAGTTGGCGAACCTGTCGATATCTTCGTCAATGACCGCTTGGTGGCGCGCGGTGAAGTAGTGGTGGTTGAGGATAAGATTGGCGTAACGATGACAGAGATCATCAAGGCCGAGAAATAGAATGCGCGTTCACAAAGAAACGGCGAATTCGAGGAGAGTGTTATGAGGTTATTAATTGTCGGTGATTTAGAAGGGCAAATCGGAACGGCGAGTCGCATTGCGCGCGATAATGGCGCGAAGGTCTCGCAAGTGGCTGACATTGATAGTGCCTTCGCCATGCTATGTGATGGTCAGGGAGCCGATGTTATCATGATTGAAGTGCACCAAGATATTGCGCGCTTCGTGGAACTTTTGAAACAAGAACGCATCTCGGTGCCGATTGTCGCCTGTGGTATTCAGGTGGATGTGAAGCTCGCAACCGCCGCCATTCGTGCGGGTGCAAAGGAATACATCCCCCTCCCTCCTGACGAAGAGCTTATTGCCGCCGTACTGCAAGCCATTTCGGAAGAGAGCCATTCCGTTGTGCATGGGTCGGACATCACCAAGCGTGTGTTAGCGATGGCGGATCAAATCGCACAATCCGACGCAAGTGTATTGATTACCGGAGAATCGGGTACGGGTAAGGAAGTGATTGCGCGCTATATTCATCGCAAATCGGCGAGGGCCACTAAACCCTTCATCTCGGTGAATTGCGCGGCTATTCCTGAACATTTGCTAGAGTCGGAATTATTCGGCCACGAGAAAGGTGCCTTTACGGGTGCGCAGGCGCGCCGTATTGGTAAATTTGAAGAGGCGAATAATGGCACGTTGCTGCTTGATGAAATCAGTGAAATGGATATTCGCCTTCAAGCCAAGCTATTACGCGCGATTCAAGAACGTGAAATTGACCGCGTGGGTGGCAGTAAGCCGATTAAAATCAATATTCGCATTCTGGCTACGTCCAATCGTGATTTGGAAGCAGAAGCAAAAAAAGGTACATTCCGCGAAGATTTATATTTCCGTTTGAATGTCATCAGCCTTCATATGCCGCGCCTTGCGGAGCGTATTGACGACATTCCGCCGCTTGCGGAGTTTTTTATCGATAAATACTCCAAAGCGAACGGTATGCCTCCACGTAAACTGACGTCGGAGGCTACGGCGAAACTTAAAGCTTACCCATGGCCCGGTAACGTACGTGAGCTTGAGAATATCATGCATCGCGCGGTATTGATGGCACAAGGTAATGTCATTGATGATGCTGCTATATTACTTAAAGCGGCCACCCCAGTTAGCGTGCCTATTGCAACCTCTAGCACTACGATTACTCCTTCTGCTGCACCGGCTAAGCGCAGTGATATGGTGGGGCGCACCGTAGATGCAGTCGAGAAAGAATTGATTCTCGACACGCTGGATCATTGTTTGGGCAATCGCACGCATGCGGCGCAGATTCTAGGCATTTCGATTCGCACGCTACGCAACAAACTAAAGCAGTATAACGAGACTGAAACCCAGAAAACGGGGAGCTAAGCTTGGCGGAAGGGCAACCAACAACCATGCTGGCGCGTTTGAATTTGCCAGCATTCCGCAAGACTGCGCAACATACCGCGCAGCGAGCAGATATTCTATTTGCCCTTGGCATCATCGGTATTTTGATGGTGCTTATTTTCCCGATTCCGTCGCTACTACTCGATTTATTACTCAGTATTTCTTTCACAATCTCCGTATTGATTTTGATGACGGTGCTGTTCGTCAATCGTCCACTTGATTTAAGTTCATTTCCAACGATTTTGTTGGTCGCTACCCTGCTCCGCCTTGCGCTAAACATTGCGACGACACGCTTGATTCTAGCACATGGACACGAGGGGCCCGATGCTGCGGGTCACGTCATTCAAGCGTTTGGTAGCTTTATTACCGAAGGCTCGGTGCTGATTGGTGCGATTATTTTCGGTATTCTCACCATCATTAACTTCGTGGTGATTACTAAAGGTTCGGGGCGTATTGCCGAAGTATCCGCGCGTTTTAGTTTGGACGCAATGCCCGGCAAACAAATGGCGATTGATGCCGATTTATCCGCAGGGTTGATTGACGATAAAACCGCCAAGTAGCGCCGCAAGGATTTGGAAGATGAAAGCAGCTTTTATGGCGCGATGGACGGTGCCAGTAAATTCGTACGAGGTGACGCAATCGCGGGATTACTCATCACCTTCATTAACCTGATCGGCGGTATGATTATTGGTATTGTTATCAATGATCTCGCTTTCAAAGATGCGCTTAACACCTACACGATTTTAACGATTGGTGACGGCTTGGTTTCACAAATCCCTGCACTGATTGTATCAACTGGCGCAGGTATGCTTGTGACCAAATCGGGTGTTGATGGCTCGTCTGATAAAGCAGTATTAGGTCAGCTTTCCAAGTTCCCTGCCCCGCTAGGGGTTACGAGTTTTCTGTTATTTGGTTTTTCCTTATTGCCCGGCATTCCATTCGCACCGTTTTTTGTATTATCACTGGTGACGGGCTACATCGCTTACACGATGCATAATCACAATAAAATTGCTGCTGATGCTGCCACTAACGCAGCAGGTGGCGTGATGCGGCTAGGCGATCCAACGCCTGCGGGTGGTGTTGCGGGTGGTACGCAAGCACCCGTTGAGGATAAAATTAGTGAAACACTGCACATCGATAGCCTGCGTTTGGAATTGGGCTATGGCTTGTTACCACTTATCAACTACCAAAAAGGCCATCGCCTCACCGAGCAAATCAAAGCATTGCGCAAGCAAGTAGCGCGTGAGCTTGGTTTCGTCATGCCTGCTGTGCGCATCCAAGATAATATGCAGCTTCCTGCCAACACCTACGTGATTAAAGTGAAAGAAGTGGAAACTGCACGCGGCGATATTCGCCCAGACATGCTACTGATTATGGACCCAACCGGCGGCAAAATCTCACTTCCGGGTGAAGAAACGGTGGAGCCGACATTTGGTCTGCCCGCCATGTGGGTGACAGAAAATTATCGTGAGGAAGCACTGTTTCGCAATTACACGGTGGTGGACCCACCAACCGTTGTGACGACGCATATGACAGAAATCATTAAAGAAAATATGGCTGAGCTGCTCTCTTATGCAGAGACGCAGAAACTACTCGATGATTTGGGTAAAGAAGAACAAAAACTGATAACGGAAACCATTCCATCGCAAATTTCGGTGAGTGGCGTGCAGCGTATTTTGCAGAATTTGCTGGGTGAGCAAATTTCGGTGCGCGATCTTTCCACGATTATGGAAGCCGTGGCAGAGGCTTCGCGCATCACACAAAACGTACAAATTATTACGGAACATGTGCGCATGCGTTTGGCGCGCCAGATTAGTCACCAGAACACGAATGATGAGGGGTATATTCCAATTTTAGCGATGTCACCTGCGTGGGAGCAGTCGTTTATAGAATCACTCTCCGGTGAGGGTGAAGAAAAAATCCTCTCCATGCCACCTAGCCGTATTCAGGAATTTATCACGCAAGTGCGCACGAAATATGATTTGTTGGCTACGCAAGGTGAATTGCCCGTGCTGCTCACCAGCCCAAGTATTCGCCCGTATGTACGCTCGATTATCGAACGTTTCCGCGCTCAAACTATCGTGATGTCGCAAAATGAAATTCATCCACGCGCACGCATTAAAACGGTGGGTCAACTCTAATGAAAATGAAACAAATCGCAGCCAAGGATATGCAAGAAGCCATGGCAGTCGCGCGGCGCGATTTGGGTGAAGACGCTATTTTATTGAATGCGCGCAAAACACCTAAAGGCATCGTCGTCACCTTCGCAATCGACACGCAAGATGAGCCATTGATTGATGATGCGCCGCCTGTCAGCGTTAAAGCGGCTCCACCAGCCTCACGTCACGTACAAAGTAATCACCCAGCACTCACGATGATTGATGAGGTGCTGGAGTATCATCATATACCGGAACCAATGTTGAGCCGATTAAAAATAGCCATTCGCGGTGCGCGTATGCCCGCCGCAACGGTTTTGGATGCAGCGGAAACTATTCTAGCTGAGGCACTTAGCAAAGCCTTCCCGTTTCAATCGCTCATGGAACAAAAGACCCTGCCCGCCAAGGCACTGATGCTGGTCGGCATGCATGGTGCGGGGAAAACCACCACGCTTGCAAAGCTCGCCACCATGTTAGCCTTGGCAAAAAAACCGATGGTGTTAATTTCTACTGACACCGAGCGTTTCGGTGGCATAGATGGTTTGACTGGTCTTGCTGAAATTTTGAAAGTGCCTTTCATCATGGCACGTGACCGCGCTGAACTTAAGGCCATCATCAAGCAATATCTTGGCAAA
>JBMOEL010000095.1:0-7087 GCA_049314715.1 Rickettsiales bacterium | reverse complement strand
TTCTGGTTATCCCAGCTCTTTGCATTTCCTTGTTTATTTCTCTAATTTGCTGTTCTTGAGAAAATGCAAGAGCTAAGCGTATCGCCGATCTCTCGATACCATCAGGCATCATTGATGCATACTCATCAAAATTCACAACAGTGCTCATCAACAGTCTTTCTGCAAAATCATATTCTGGAGGAACGCCGTGACTATTAATGCATCCCACAAAAGAAGTGCCGCGCTCTGCGGAATAATTTTCACAGTAATTTGCAAGAACGGATTGGTTGCGTGTCTCAGAAAATGAAATTTTTCCATCTTTGTTAACATCCAAATCGCCTAAAACAGTATTAAGACGCTGTAAAAGCTGTGGTCGATTGGGATTGTTAGGGGCGCCAATAAGACCCAGAATAAGACGTCTGAAAGTATCTGCGAAATTGTTATTTGGCATACTCGAATAAGTATGCTCGACAAATATTAAGAAAGTATAAATGAGATCTATTCTTCAAACACTTCTTCACGCGTCACGCCCCAAATATCGGCTTTGCGAATCCAGCCTTCATGACCTTCAATGCTAAGTTGGCACCAGTCGGGAATGCAGGCATTGAGGTGACCAACGACGAGCGGGTCAGCGCGCATAACCGTGTGCGACGTTGCATCAGGCTTGGCGTAGAGATTTTGCTGCTTATCCATGATAAGTGCGGTGCGAGTGCCATCCAGCAGGCCTTTATGTACCCAACCGCTTGAGCCTTCAAAATCCTTGATGCGCCGCCAATGCGCGAACTCTTCGATAATCTGTACGGGCATACTGGAGCGGCGGTACACCCACGTAATTGGATAGCGCTTGCCAGGCCCAACCCGCATATTGACCTCGTCGGATTTGAGCGAGACATAACGCGGAATGGGAAGGCCAGAGGGATTCAGAATAGAAATATCTTGCGCCTGCGCTGTTGCAGCGCACAGTAAGATAGCGGCGAAAACATTGCGTTTCTTCATGCTTGCTCTTATATCCGAACCTATAAGGAAGTCAAAACATGGCAAGCCGCATCTTTATCACCCATCAATTACCCGAACCCATCGAGAAGCGGATGGCGGAGCTATTCGGCCATGTGCCGCGCCAGTCCGATTCGGCGCTTGATAGTGCAGGGATTATTCTGCGTGCCAAAGGTGCCAATGTCTTGGTCCCCACGCTTTCGGATGCCATCACCAAAGATGTCATCGACGCACTCTCGCCTAATCTGAAGCTCATCGCAAATTTCGGCGCAGGGGTTGATCATATCGATGTCGCTTATGCTAAAAAGCGCGGCATCATTGTGACCAATACACCGAGCGTGCTGACCGAAGATACCGCCGATATCGCCATGACGTTGATTCTCGGCGTGCCGCGCCGTTTGTCGGAAGCAGCGCAAGCGATTCGCCTGCAACAATGGCAGGGCTGGAGCCCGCTTTACATGCTCGGCCACCGTGTGAACGGCAAAAAGCTCGGTATTGTTGGCATGGGACGTATTGGCCAAGCCGTTGCCAAGCGCGCCAAGGGCTTTGGCATGGAAATACATTATTATCAGCGCACACGACTTCATAGCTCGGTCGAAAAAGAATTGGGCGTGATCTATCACACATCGCTCGATGCTATGTTGAAGGATGTCGATATTCTATCGCTGCATTGTCCGCACACGAAAGATACACACCATATGATGAACGCGGCACGTTTCAGGAAAATGAAACCAACGGCTTATGTCATCAACACGGCGCGCGGCGCGCTGATGGATGAGGTGGCGCTGATTGACGCCTTGAAAGAAGGCGTGATTGCTGGTGCAGGGCTGGATGTCTATGAACACGCGCCCGATGTACCAAATGCATTACGCAGTCAGCCCAATGTTATTTTGCTACCGCATATTAGCTCGGCGACGATTGAATCGCGCATTGAAATGGGTGAGCGTGTCATCATCAATATCCGCTCATTCCTTGATGGGCATAACCCGCCCGACAAAGTGCTGGTTGAAGAAGCGGTTTAACTACACAGTTTACACGCCGCATCCTTCTGAATCGCCACCATGCGTTGGTGATGGGTATGCCCATCAAACACAGCGATTTTGCCAACAAGTGCAGGGGAGCCCAGAATCATCCGCACCACTTCCAGTGCTTGGGCAGAGCCAATCATTCCTGCAAGTGGCCCAATCACGCCTGATTCTTTGCAGCTATTCGCCTCTGGCGCATCAGGGTGCATGAAACAGGCATAGCACGCCGAACCATTCGCAATACTCATGACCTGCCCATTAAATCCTGAGATGGCAGCACTCACCAGTGGCTTGCCAAGTTTCACACAGGCAGCATTTACCGCAAATCGCGTCGCGAAGTTGTCGCAGCCATCGGCTACTACATCATACTGCGCGATCATTTTTTCTGCATTTTCTGCGCTGAGTGCTTCAGGATATATCGTTACGCGCACATCAGGGTTGAGTTCGCTGACGCGGTCCGCGGCGCTTTCCACCTTCAGTCGGCCAATATCACCCGTTTCATGAATCACTTGCCGTGCGAGATTCGATAATTCAACACGGTCATCATCGATGATGCCGATATGACCAATACCAGCCGCCGCAAGATAGGGAATGAGTGCCGAACCCAGACCGCCCGCACCAATCACCAGCACATGCGCACTCACCAATTTTTGCTGACCTGCTTCGCCAATTTCTGGCAGCATAATCTGCCGCGCATAGCGGCGTTGCTGGTCGAGGGTGAGGGGCATTATGCGTCGGCAAATAAGCTGGTCGAAATGTAGCGTTCTGCAGCAGATGCCACAATCACCACAATCATTTTACCCTTCATGTCAGGACGCGCCGCTACCTTCAGTGCCGCCGCAATCGTTGCGCCTGATGAAATACCGCCTGGAATACCTTCGAGCAGCGAAAGTTTGCGCGCCGTAGCAAAAGCTTCATCGCTCGTCACGGTCACTACTTCATCTACTAATTCGCGTTTCAGGTTGTTGGGAATGAAGCCTGCGCCAATCCCTTGGATTTTATGTGGGCCAGGGTTGCCACCGGAAATCACTGGGCTTTCCTCTGGCTCAACGGCGATGATTTTGATGTTAGGGTTTTTCTCTTTCAGCACGGTTGCTGTGCCCGTAATGGTGCCGCCCGTTCCTACACCGGCAATAAACACATCAACCTTGCCTTGCGTATCATTCCAGATTTCATGGCCCGTGGTACGCACGTGAATTGCGGGGTTGGAGGGGTTGTTAAATTGCTGCAGCATGATGGCGTTTTTATTACCCGCCACAATCTCTTCGGCTTTTTCAATCGCGCCGCGCATGCCTTTGGCGGCAGGCGTTAATTCCAACTCCGCACCTAGGAATTTGAGCATTTTGCGACGTTCGATGGACATGCTTTCAGGCATTGTCAGCACCAGTTTGTAGCCTTTCGCGGCACACACAAATGCGAGTGCAATCCCTGTATTGCCTGAGGTTGGCTCGACCAAAATCGAATCTTTGTTAATCGCGCCAGCTTCTTCGGCTGCTTCCACCATCGACAATGCAATACGGTCTTTTACCGAAGAAAGCGGATTGAAAAATTCCAGCTTTGCATAGACGTCTGCCACCGCACCAGCTTGCTCCGCAATGCGATGTAATTTTACTAACGGTGTATTACCAAGTGTTTCCAGAATGGAGTCATACACGCGGCCACGGCCAGCTTTATCGAGATGATCAAGTGCTTTGCGCATAACTATCCTTTCGTGCCTGTTGAGCCGAATCCGCCCGCACCGCGGTCTGAGGTTGGTAGTTCCAATACTTCGCTCCACTGTGCGCGTGTGTATGGCGCAATCACCATTTGCGCGATACGCATACCACGCTCAATCGTGAAAGCTTCATTCGACGTATTGATTAGAATCACGCCCACTTCACCACGATAATCTGCATCCACTGTACCAGGGGCATTGACGATGCTGATGCCGCTTTTAAGCGCAAGGCCAGAGCGCGGGCGCACTTGCGCCTCAAAGCCATCGGGCAGTGCAATCGCAATACCCGTTGGTACTAACTTGCGTTCATTCGGTTTCAAAGTGATGGGCGCATCAATCGCCGCTAGTAAATCCATGCCTGCGCTATGCTCAGTCGCGTAAGCGGGAAGGGCAAGGTCTTTGCCATGCGGCAAGCGCGTGACGGAAATCGAAACAGATTTACTCATGATGCGTTCTTTCGTTTTTTAGAAGTGGAAAAATAATCGATAATTTCTTGCGCTAATTTTTCGCCCACCGCGCGCTTGCTCATCTTCGGCCATTTCGTTTCGCTTTTGGCGGTGACAAAGAGAATCGTGTTCTCATCGGCACCAAAGACTTTGCCACCTTCGACATCATTGGCGAGCACAAAATCGCAGCCTTTGGCTTGCAACTTCTTGCGTGCATAATCTTCGACGCTATCAGTCTCGGCGGCAAAGCCAATCACCAGCTCAGGGCGTTTTTTATGCTTGGCTACTTCGGCCAGAATATCGCGCGTGGGAATGAGTTCCAGTGTGAGTTTGGAAATCGTACCATGCTTTTTAATTTTATGCGGCGATACATGTGTCATCCGCCAATCCGCTACTGCTGCGGCACCCACAAAAATATCGGCAGGTAGTAACGCGGTCACTGCTTCATGCATTTCTTCTGCGGTCTGAACAGAAATCAGTTTCACCCCAGCAGGCGTTGGGATTTGCACAGGCCCACTAATGAGCGTGACATCTGCACCATGCGTTGCAAGTGCTGCGGCAACGGCGTGACCTTGTTTGCCCGAAGCGTGATTGCCAAGGAAACGCACAGGGTCAACAGGCTCATGCGTTGGGCCACTGGTGACGACGGCTTTCTTACCTTTTAAGGCGCCGCTTCGTGCAGAGGAGTATTCGGTAATAAAACGCACAATCTCGGCAGGCTCCGCCATACGACCAACGCCATATTCACCACAGGCCATCGCGCCTTCGGTGGGGTCGATGAAACGAATCCCATCGGCCTTTAGTTGCGCGACATTGCGTTGCGTCGCTGCATGTGACCACATTTTGTGATTCATTGCTGGCGCGACAATCACAGGTTTGTCGGTAGCGAGTAGGGCAGTGGTTGCCAAATCGCTCGCTAGACCTGCAGCCATTTTTGCCAAGACATCGGCGCTGGCAGGGGCAACCAATACCAGGTCGGCAATGCGCGACAGTTCGATATGCCCCATCGCCACTTCGTCCGTGAGCGAGAATAAATCATGATAGGTTTGCGTGCCCGTGAGTGATGATACAGCAAGCGGTGTAATAAACTCTGCACCGCCTTTGCTCAAAATCGCATGCACTTCTACGCCACGCTCTTTGAGCAGACGAATCAACTCAAGGCTTTTATAGGCGGCAACCGAGCCGGTGATGATGAGTAAGATGGAACGAGGTAATGCCATAAGTGGCTTATAGAGGGTAGCTGGCGCTCTCGCAACTATTGCGGCACGAAACTATGCGTTTTTTGCGCGCATTTCGCCTAAATAGGCACGTATCTCTCGCAATACGCTAGGGGCTTCCTGCAAAACTTCCAGTGCTTCACGTGCAAAATCGCGCAGTTTGGCGCGGGGTGAGAAATTCTCTTGTGCCCACTGCGTAATCAGCGGTTCAGCCAGCTGCCACATATTCACATTCGGATTCAGGCCGCGGCCAACACCTTCGGCGGTCATCATGGTTTTTTGTAACAAAATCAAATGCGGCTGGGTTTCCATTTCAAACATGGTGCCAATATCAATCAACTGGCCAAGCAGCCTGCCAACCGAGATTTCATTGAGCGCTTTGCCCATCATAGGTTGCCCAACACCGCGGCAGGCTTGGGCAAATAAATCCACCGATACATGGGGCGGTATCCAGCCCGCATCGTGGTGAACTTGTGCGACACGCTGATAATCGCCTTTCAAGAATCCATAGAGAATTTCAGCAAGCACCAATTGATTGGCATGGTTAATGCGCCCCATAATACCGAAATCAACGGGCGCTAAGCGACCATCCGGCAGCACAAACAAATTGCCTGGGTGCATGTCAGCGTGGAAAAACCCATCACGAAATACTTGGTTGAAGAAAGCAGTTGCGGCTTTCTCGGTAATCTTGGTGGTGTCGATGCCCGCTGCTTCCATGCCCGCTTTATCACTCGCATGGAATCCACGAATACGCTCGGTGGTCAATACGCGCTTAGCGGTGCGCACCCAATCCACTTCCACCACGTAAAATTCAGGGTCGTGCTTGGTGTTTTCTTTGAGTTCTTCTGCAGCGGCGGCTTCAAAGCGCAAATCCAACTCAATGCGCGTTGCTTCTTCGAATGTTTTCACCACTTCGACAGGTTTCAAGCGCGGTAGGCGTTTAGCAGCCTTCTCTGCAATCCAATAAAGCAGCTGAATATCTCGCGCAAAGGCGGCCTCGATATGCGGGCGCAGGACTTTTACCGCAACGTCTTTACCATCTGTGGTGGTCGCAAAATGCACTTGTGCAATCGACGCTGCTGCCGTCGCATCATGCTCGAACCACGTAAAGAGATTCTCAATCGAATCGCCTAATTCTGCCTCGATAATGGTTTTGGCCATCGCTCCATCGAACGCAGGCAACTTGTCTTGTAGCGAAACGAGACCTTCCGCCAATTCAACGCCAATCAAGTCGCCACGTGTGGAGAGTGCTTGGCCCGCCTTAATGAAACTTGGCCCCATTTTCTGTAGCGCCTTGCCAAGGCGAACACCTTTATTGGTGTTACTATCGCGCTTTTTAATCAGCCAAAAAAATACGCGGGCAGGGAGCGGTAGCTTAACAATATCGAAGACAAACGTCGCATCATGGCGCGCTAGCGTATAGGCCAAACCTAGAAGGCGCAGACTATATTTCACGTCACGCATTAGATTTTCCAGCCTTGGTGAATCGCCACAACGCCTAACGATAAGTTGTCAAACGTAACGTGCCCAAATCCTGCGTTTTCCATCAGCTTCACGAGTTCGCGCTGCTTAGGGAACATGCGGATGGACTCGACGAGATACTGATAAGACGCACGGTCTTTCGCCACCAACTCACCGATTTTTGGAATGACGTTGAACGAATATTTTTCGTAAAGTTTTGCCAGTAATGGTTCATTCACTTTACTGAACTCG
>JBMOEL010000094.1:0-7148 GCA_049314715.1 Rickettsiales bacterium | reverse complement strand
AAACGTACCTCCAACCTCTATTCGGTGATGGGTGACGTCAACTCACCGAACCGCTTCAGCCTCGACCAAGGTGGCGTACGTATCTTGGACGCGCTGAGTAACGCGGGCGGCCCACGCAATAACGACTATAATACCCTCATCACGCTCCAGCGCGGCAAAAGTTCGGCAACGGCGCGCTTAAGCACGCTACTGCAACAGCCGGAAAACAACATCTTTGTTCAACCCAACGATCTTATCGCCGCCAAGAAGGACGAGCGCTACTTCAACGTACTCGGCGCAACCACCAATAATAGCCGCTTTGCCTTTGAAGCCGAAACGGTCAGCGTAGCGGACGCGGTAGCCAAAGCAGGTGGCCTCAATAGCGATTTAGCTGAACCCAATACGGTTGTGTTGCTACGTCGTGAGTCGGTGGATACGCTTAAAACCATGGGCATCAAGCTCGATGGTAACACCAGCGGCGAGCCCCTTCCCACCGTGTATCGCTTTAATTTTGGCGAACCAACTGGTCTGTTCTTGGCGCAAAAAATCCAATTACGGAATGACGATGTCGTCTACGTATCCAACAGCAACTTCAGCGACTTCAGCAAGCTGCTCGGCGTGGTGCGTGACATCCTGCTCATCCGACTCATCGATACGAATAACTAACGCGTGGCCGAATCTGCGCAGCATCGCTTAAACATTGTCGCCAAGGCCTGTGCGATTTTGCTCTCCGTATTATGCCTAGCCAAAGGCGCGGTCTATGACTCCACCATCGCATTTGCACTCATAGCAACCCTGCCAATGCTATGGTTTGCACTGCGCGAAACAAAACAAGTCCATGGGCAGTTGAAACGACTTGGCATCGTGTTTTTCAGTGCCATATTAGCTATCTGCGTGCTGCAATGGATTTTCCCGCCCACAGGCGAAACGGCAGCACTTTGGCAGGAACTCTCTGCAATCAGCGGCGGCGATAGTAATGCTACATTTACGTTAGACAAAGCCGCGTGGCTCCAGAGCGTAGGGCGCACCATTTTCTTGTTGGTGATATTTGTCCTCGCACTATGCATTGGCTCCACCGAAGCTAGTGCCCGTCATTTTCTGGAAACATTGCTCATGAGCGGCGCAGTCTGCGTCACCCTCACCTTCTCTATGGCAACCAGCGAAGGTGTGCCAATGACCACTTTTTATTCCTATTCCCATGGCTTCGTGAATCCTAACAACGCCGCAACTTATATGGGCGTTATGCTGCTGATTGCCTTAGCGCATGTATTTCGGTTTATCAAAATCCCACCCAAGGCATTCTATAAAATCTTCCTCGAATTTATTGACACACTCAGCATGCCCATCATTCTCAAGGGTTGTTTCTTGTTATTCGCGTTGCTGCTCGCTATGGCTGGCTTGTTCATGACTGGATCACGTGGCGGTATCATCGTTACGTTCCTATCTAGCGCCTTGCTATGTGTTACGATTCTATTCAAAATGAATCTGCAATCAGAGATACGCAAAGGCATCATGATTACCGCAGGTATCGTGATGGCGCTCATCTCCTTCTGGATTTTCCTCAATTTTGGGCAAGTCGCCCTCAATAAACTCACCATGCAAGGTGCAGACGCAAATTCGCGTTTCGATATTTATGCTGCAACCTTACCGATGATTGCACATCACCCCATACTGGGTTCAGGCATCGGTAGTTTCTCTGGTGCATTCCAAGCCTATCGCCCGCACACTATTTCCTCGGACGGCATTATCGACAAGGCGCATAATAGTTACCTCGAATTTGCGGCCGAAATGGGCGTGCCCGCACTCGCGCTGCTACTCGTGGTCATTGGCATCATTGCCTATGCGCTATATCGTGGCATACGCGAGCACAAAGAATATTACGTATTGCCAACGCTGGGCCTATCCGTACTCACACTCGGGGCGCTTCACTCACTGGTCGATTTCCCACTGCAAATTCCCGCTATTGCTGCATTATTTATTGCAATTGTCACGGTCTGCTTATCACAAAATGAGCGGCCATTTTGCGTGCCAATTGAAAAACCACCCGAACCTACCAAGCGTGTCCGCACCCGTACCAAGCGCGCTAGGAAAGAGATTTAATCTCGCTCAGATACGCGTCAAAAACGTGCTGTTCATCAAACTCTGCTTCGGCTTTCAAGCGGCTTTCATGGCCCATCTGCGTGCGTTGTGTATCACTCAACGACAAAAATTCCTTCATACGCTCTGCTAACGAATCCACGTCGCGTACCTTACAGAGCAATCCGTTCTTGCCATGCGTTACGACCTGACGACACCCCGCAACATCCGTGGTGATAATGGGTCTGCCCATCGCCGAAGCCTCAAGCAAAACACGCGACATCCCCTCGCGGTAGGAAGGCAAAACAACACAGGCATGCTGCGCCATTAGGTCACGCACATCCTCAATCACACCGCGATAGGTCACGATTCCTTCTGCTACCCACGCATCCATCATGCTTTGTGCGATAGCCGTTTGGTTTTTGGCACCCATCGCACCCACTAAGGTAAAGGTTGCGCTGGGATACTGTGCTTTTACGCGCCGCGCCGCCTCGACAAATTCGCCGACACCTTTGTCCCATAACATGCGTGCAATCAGCACAAAACTCTGTGGTGCGGCTGCGATGTGTGAGGGCGCAAAATGCTGCAAATCAATGCCAGAGCCTTTAAGCAATAGGGCTTTATGTGGCGCGACCAACCGCTTGGTTATAAATAATTCACGATCTTCTGGATTCTGGAAAAAAACAGCCTGCGCTTGTGCAAACGCGAGGCGATAAAGCACCTTCACAACCCGTGTCACCCAGCTATCATGTATGAAGGCTGTTCCCAAGCCCGAGACATTGGCAATCACCGGCACACCCACAAGTCGTGCTGCCAGCGCCCCATAAATGTTTGGCTTCACTGTATAGGTCAAAAGCAGTTTTGGCCGTAGGCGCCTTAGCACGCGCAGATACCGCACAAACAATGCAAAATCCTTGAGTGGCGAGGTGCCCGCATGATCCATCGGCATATCGATATGCTGCTGCACCATGGCTTCTAGCTTCGCGGTGTAATCATCACGCGGCGCGGCGGAAATGATTGAATAACCTGCTTTTTTAAAGGCATTCACCAATCCCGCGCGAAAATGCACAATGTTCCACGAGCTATTGATGGAAATGAGAAGTGCATTAGACACTGGGAACATCAAACAGAATATTTTTATACGGAATATAAGCAAAGGCATGGTTACCAAACAGGAACCACGTCATTAGAATCAGCATATGGAAGGTAATCACCGCGAATACGCTAATCATTTGCGCGCGCCGCCCCAAGGTCACCACCAAGGCAGGATACACCATCATTGGCAAGAAATAGAGGTAGACCGTTAGCCGGCTTGCCACCGTCGGGTAAAAGATGTTAATCGCCAAAATCGTTACGGCTGCATACAAACCAAACGATAATAGGGATGGGTTATATACCGTTTCCGACATGCGCTTGCGAAACACAAAACCAAGTACGGCAGGCACAAAAATCATCGCAATATGGTAGATGGAACCTAGCGAAAGATCGATGAAGTTACCTTCCAGATAACGCTGCTGATAGCGCCCGATATTTTCTGCATAGATAGGTACGTTTGTTCCTAAATAGAGGGTGATGAGCAAAACGATGCTTCCAAACAGGAGCTTGTAGCGCAGATGAATGTTCAGCTTGGTAATGAGGAATATATTATTCACCAGCGCGCTGGTGTGGAACAATGCTGCAATCAAAATATAGCCGCCGCGGCGGATGAAACTGTAATTCTCCCACCGTGAAAAGAGAAAAAGAATAATCCCCGCTGCAATCGTTTGCCGCATTCCCGACATGCCCATGACTATGATGAAGTAAGGTGTTGCTGAAACCAACGCCAGCCATGGATTAGCCGTACGGCGCGCAAAGGCGAAGACGCCGGTTAACATGATGAAACTCGCCACCACGTTACTGAGATACACATCATCCACCGTGTTTTGTGATGTCCAAAACAACAGATAGGAAAGTGGCTCGGCTTGATCGATAACTTCCCAGAAATCGAAATAGGCGAGGCTTTGGTGAATGTAGCGATATTGCTGCCAATCAGGCCCGACCTCCAGTCGGAAGCCAACGAAAAGCATAAAGAGGAAAAACGTCACATACCATAAGACAATGGATAGCCGGCCCGGATTCACCAGTGCAAAGAGCGAGGGTATCAGCAACATGATAAAATAAGGAAGCATGGGCACCGCGACATTTTTCTAGTGTTCGCCATCGAACAATGTCACTCTAGCGGGCATTGATGCTCAGGACAATGCCATGTGTGGAATTGCAGGGATTTTGATAGCACGTGACAGGGTGGATGCGGCTTCGTTGCCATCCATCGCACAGCGTATGGGCGATGCACTCTATACACGCGGGCCCGATAGTGGCGGCATCTGGAGCGATGGGGCGCAGGGCATTGCCCTTGCTCACCGTCGTCTTTCCATCATCGACCTATCGCCTGAAGGCCATCAACCCATGGTCTCCGTATCGGGTCGCTACATCATTAGTTTCAATGGCGAGATTTATAATTACCAAGAACTGCGCGCTCGCCTTTCTTATGCGTGGCGCGGCCATTCTGATACGGAAGTATTGCTCGCTGCGTTTGAAATATGGGGTATTGAACGCACGTTGCGTGAGTGCGACGGTATGTTCGCCATCGCCCTATGGGATACTCAGGAACAACGCCTGACTCTAGCGCGTGACCGCATGGGCGAGAAACCGCTCTATTATGGCTTCATAGACGGTGCAATTGTTTTCGCCTCTGAGCTCAAGGCCCTTAAAACCCTGCCGCATTTCTCACCCAGCATCAATCGTGACGCGCTGCATATGTTCATGGGCTATAGCTATATCCATGCGCCACATAGTATTTACCAAGGCATCTATAAACTTCCTGCCGCAAACTACGTGCAGCTAACACGCAGCGATACACACGCACTACCACAGGCCTATTGGTCACTCGCAGAAGTCGTAGCATATGGTACGCAGCATCGCCTCACCCTCTCGGACACAGATGCCACTGAAGCGCTAGATGCACAGCTGCGTTTATGTGTGAAAGAACGCATGATGTCGGACGTACCGTTGGGCGCTTTTTTGTCAGGCGGCATCGATTCCTCGACCATTGCGGCGCTGATGCAGGCACAATCAACGCGCCCCATCAAAACCTTTACCATCGGCTTTGCGGAGCAGGGCTTTGACGAAGCGCCGTTTGCGAAAGCCGTCGCAGCGCATTTGGGTACAGAGCATCACGAAATTTACGTCTCGCCACAGCAAGCGCTAGAGGTAATCCCGCGCCTTGCGACCATTTATGACGAACCATTTGCCGACTCTTCACAAATCCCGACCCATCTCGTCTCGCATTTTGCACGCCAGCATGTCACGGTTGCGCTTTCTGGTGATGGCGGTGATGAATTGCTAGGCGGCTATAATCGTTATGTACGCGGCCCAGCGATATGGAATACCATCACTATCGTGCCACAGCATTTGCGTGTTCCCCTATCACGATTACTGCTGGCATTACATAGTAGCTTCGTCAGCAGACTGGCGCCACGCAGTGCCTCCACGACCTCACGACTCATTCGCAAACTGGGCAATTATTACGAAAAAATCGGCACACGCACTCCCGAGGAATTTTACCAAAAACTCTGCGCCATTAACGAACACACCGATTCTTTAGTCATCGGTGGCAATCCGCCCGACCTTTTACCCAAACTTGGTGGGCTGAATCTTGACTATGCAGAATGGATGATGCTGCAAGACGCACTCACCTACTTCCCTGGCGATATTATGACCAAAGTAGATCGCGCCTCGATGGCAGTGAGTCTGGAAACCCGCACACCCTTTACCGACCCCGACCTTATTGCGCTGGCGTGGAGTATGCCGATGTCCATGAAGATACGCGGCGGCAAAGGCAAATGGTTACTGCGTCAGGTGCTTAATCGCTACGTACCACCCGCACTCATTGAGCGCCCAAAATCTGGTTTTTCTATCCCACTTGCGCAATGGTTGCGCGGCCCACTGAAAAACTGGGCAGAAGATTTGTTGGCACCCGAAACACTTACACGCCAAGGTTATTTGAACCCACGTACCGTGCAGCAATTATGGAATGCGCACCAATCAGGCGGGCGTGATATGGAACATCGTTTGTGGAATATCTTGATGTTCCAAAGCTGGCTTGCTCAACAAAACGCGTGAATCAACCGCGCCATTTCCGGCCCATAACGCTGAATACTATAGCGCTCCTCCACTATCTTACGACCAGCCTGTCCTAGGCGATTGCGCAAGTCTGCATCTGCTGCAAGCTGTTCAATCGCACGGCGCCATTCCTCTGGCGAAGAGGCTAAGAATCCATTCACGCCATGCTGCACAATTTCTTGGTTCACCCCAACAGGGGATGCAATCACCGGAACGCCACATGCCATATATTGAATGAGCTTATAGCCACATTTACCGCGTGCCCACGCCTCATCGGGAATCGGCATGATGCCTATATCCATGGCATGAATATCGGCAATTTCGCGCGCCTCGTCCCACGCGCGATAGTCAAATGGCAAGGAGGTATCAGCAGCGTGATTCGCGCCCACTACCAGCACCTGTATCTTCTGCTGAGCAACGAGTGATGAAAGCACCGGTGTCACGGATTTTGTATAGCCCCATGTTGAGGGAGAACCAATCCAGCCAAGGGTTGGGGTTGCTATATTCGACATCACCCCGCGCGCAGTATATTGCGTCACATCCACCACGGTGGGGATAATTTCGGTATGGTTACAATAGCGCGATACGTAGGCTTGCAAATAGGCATTGCCGCAAAAGGCCAGATTCGTTCGGCGCAATAAACCGTGTAACTTATTGCTCAATAATGCGCGCACCAACGGGTTACGATGCTGATCATATTGGTGAAATATCGCATCATCATATTCGGTGATAATGGGTTTTTTTGTAAAACGCGTTAGCCATTCTAGCGGTAGATACGGGAACAACTCATACTGAATCCAGACGAAATCATAGTCATTTGCATGCGTGAGTGTTGCAAGACGCTTTGCATAGGCCTTGGCAATTGTTGAAAAAGGCCGTTTACCTTGCGAGAAAAACCTACTCAAATACGCATTATCAAAAAGCGGCGCGAA
>JBMOEL010000093.1:0-7241 GCA_049314715.1 Rickettsiales bacterium | reverse complement strand
AGCGAACGTCTGGCCCCAGCGACCACCGATTCCGGTGCTTTGTCGCCGCCCATTGCATCCAGTGCGATGGTAATGGGTGCCATTTCGGCGCTGCGACTAGCGCTTAACTTTAGCGTCGGTCACTTTGCGGCCACGGTAATGCCCATCGGGCGATACATGGTGCGGACGCTTGAGTTCACCCGTGGTTTTGTCTTCGCTGACTGCCGTTTTGCTCAGTGCTAGGTGCGATTGACGCATCCCGCGGCGCGACGGCGAGGTTTTTCTCTTTGGAACAGCCATGGTTCAATCCTTTCTAAATTATTGATAGATAAGGAAAAATAACCAATATCCATCAATGAAGGGGCGCATTATACTCAGGAAATCTCAGAAATAAAGCAGGATTTTCGCTATTTTGCGATGGTTTGGCCTTCGCCGCCACTCTTGGTGCCACGGAAACCGCCTGGGTAGATTTGGTCTACGGTAAAATTATCGGTCATTTTTTGCAAATCAGGCTCAGCTAAGGAGCCATCATTGAAGGGTAGATAATGGAACAGCATATTGCCGCTGCCATTTGATACGCCACGTTTTACGAGGCGCTCAATTCCCTCTTTGGGTGAGGTTTGGGTCTGTGCGCCTGCACGAATGTCGCGTGGATTCATTTCCATTACCCACACATCTTGAATTTTAGCCTCTGTAAGTTTTTCCATTGCCGCCATGACTGCACCTACCTCGGCATTCGGCGTCGCATTATCTTGCGCAGTTTTCGCTTCAATAGCGTAATGGAATGTTCCATTCTTCAGGCGCACAACACAGCAGCGAATACTTTTAATTTCGGCCTCGAAAGCATCTCTGTCATCAGGAGATATTCCGCTTGAGCGCAGCCGTGATGCAGCGACATCATTGATTTTTTCTACCATGAATTGATTGATGGCGCTAAGGTCAATGCCATGATTCGTTTGTGCAATATCTAGTTCGGGAATGCTTTTTCGCCCTAACAAAACATTCTCTGCCGCCTTATAGGCAACCTTACCAAAACGCTCTAACACTTGCATTTTTTTGCTATCATTGGCTTGGACAAAATCACCCAAGCGATTGAGTGTAGAGCCAACAATAACGGCGAGTGGCGTGAAGGATTGAAAAGCGCCTTCTTTCACTACAACTCCATTTAATGCATCGCCTTCGCGATCCTTTGTATGCGTGGCACTGTAATTTAATGCTGCTTCTAGTCCTTCTAATTGTGCGTTTTTCTCGTCGTCATCTACGGGAATGTTTCGGTGCGCATTGAGATTGCCCGCCTTTGTTTTCCAGATTTTGTCTGGCGCTACTTTATCGATAGTGAGTGATTCGGAATCAATCCGAATAGCATTGGGTGCATTGACGGTTTTCTCACCAAGACTAATCGGCAACGTGTATATTGGTGCATCTTGCGGCATCACCTTGCCCAACATATCGGTACATTTTCCGCATGGGCACGCCCTTATAATTTCTGTAGCGTCTGGTTTATTGGGTGCTTTTTCTTTGCCACCCATGACATAAAGCGCGACTAATTTGGGTGGCTTAAGTTTTGCCGTTGGCAAAAGATCCGTTGAGACACTTTGCCGCATGGCACGGTGCACCATATGGTCTGTTGCCGCATTATACATATTCTGCTCGGCGCAATCTTTGAAGTAATCGTCCTGATTCACCGTGTTTGTGCCAATAAAAATGCGAAACTCTCCCGGAAGATCTTCAATAATGCCGATTGCCGCTGCTTTGAAGTTGTTATCACCAATGGAGCGTTTACGATATTCTGCCAAAATAGTCGCAAAGACTTTCACGCGCGTTTCTTCTGACATCACCGAGTTATCGTACCAATTAGGCTCTTTGGGGGTGACATGCACCGTGTGGCGACGCAGATCAAAGGTGAATTCACCTTCGCCATTTTCGAACGGCACTTTTATCGACAGTTCGATGCCAGCATTCTTATCAAATTCTCTGTTGATTTGGATATCGGTCATACGCCGATAATAACTAATTTTTAGACTTTTCGCAGCTGCAGCGTAAAAATTTCACGCAATCGTCACAAATCCAACTTCTTGATTTCAAACAATAATTCAAGAGCCTGTTTGGGCGATAAATCATCAGGATTGCATGTTTTGAGTATTTCAAGCGCTGGGTGTGGCGCAGATTCAGGCGCGTTGAATAGCGGCAAGCTTGACTGATTTGGATTCACATCAAGGTGGTGGGTTTGCTCAAGTTGCTGCAATAGTTGCTTGGCGCGGGTAAGAACGGTTTTAGGAATGCCCGCCAGCGCGGCCACATGAATCCCGTAGGATTTATCGGCAAATCCCTCACGTATTTGATGTAAGAAAATCACCTGCCCTTGATATTCTTTTACCGCCGCGTGGTAATTGCGTAAGCGTGGTAGCGTTTCTGAAAGGTCGGTGAGTTCGTGATAATGTGTAGCGAATAGCGCACGACATTTCGTGACATTGTGTAAATGCTCGGCCACCGCCCATGCAATCGACACACCGTCAAAAGTCGCGGTACCACGACCAATCTCGTCCATAATCACAAAGGATTTTGCCGTCGCCTGATTGAGAATGGACGCGGTTTCCACCATCTCCACCATGAAGGTGGATTGGCCACGCGCTAAATCATCCGCAGCGCCGACACGACAAAACAATGTATCAGCCAAGCCAATCGTCGCTGCTTCGGCTGGAACAAAACACCCCATTTGCGCGAGAATAATCATCAATGCTTGCTGGCGCAGGAAGGTTGATTTGCCGCCCATGTTAGGGCCCGTGATGAGCCATAAATTGCCCTGCTCATTCAGCGTGCAATCATTGGCGATAAATTCTTTATGCTGTTTACGCAGCGCCGCCTCTACCACCAAGTGCCGCCCCTTGCTGACAATAAATGTATCATCTTGCGTAAGGGTTGGGCGGGTGAGATGTTGTGCTTCAGCAAGCTGCGCAAAGCTTATCAGCACATCAAGCAATGCAATGGCACGTGCAGAAGCTATCAAAGCTTCATAGCGCGCCATGATATTTGTCACCAGCTCTTCAAAAATCATCTGTTCAAGTTTGAGCGCTTTATCGGCGGCTTCTTCCACTTTGCGGGCAAGTTCATTTAATTCTGGCGTAGTGTAGCGCAGCGCACCCGCCATCGTTTGACGATGAATGAAATCGGGCGGCACTTTCTTTTCGTGAATCGGCGTTATTTCGATGAAGTAACCAAGCACATTATTGAATTTAATTTTGAGTGATGGAATGTCGGTACGTTTTTTTAAATCTTGCTCCATCACCATCATGACGCGTTTGCTTTCGTCGCGTAATGTACGATATTCGTCCAAATCCGCGCGGAATCCGGCAGCGATAAAATTACCATCACGCGCTAAGTGTGGCACTTCAGGTTTAAGGGCGTTTGTTAAGGTTTCTGCAAGGGCTTCGTGGCCCTTAAGTGCCGCCAACGCTTCATTCAGCATGGCTGGCGCATTCGCGGTTTCTGAGAGCTTAAACCACTCATCGCGCAATTGTTGATAGACCGTAAGCGTTTGCTTGAGCGCAAGTAAATCCCGTGGCCCGCCGCGCCCTAGCGACAAGCGCGATACTGCACGCTCAATGTCGGTCATTTCGGCAAGTGTGCTACGTAGTTGCTCACGCACTGTATGGCGTTTTAGCGACCATTCCACCGCATCATAGCGTGCATTAATTGCCGCACTATCTGTCAACGGTGCGTGCAGAAATTGATTCAATAACCGCGCGCCCGACGCTGTTTTGGTTTCATCAATGATACTCAGTAAGCTGCCATTGCGTGCGCCGCTTAAGGTTTCGCTGAGTTCTAAATTACGCCGCGTCGCCGCGTCCATATACAAGGTTGCGTTGGAATTTTGTGGTTTTGGGCGCTCTAGGCGCGGCACTGCTTCAAGCTGTGTAAGGTTGAGATATTGCACCAATACACCACAGGCTATAATCGCCTGATCTGAGAATGCACCTAAGCCCGATAATTGTGCTACTTCGTAATGCTTGGTAAGCACATGCTCGTTACGCTTGTGGTCAAATTGCGCATTGGGATGAATCGTTGCCCTGCCCGCCCACTCCTGCGTAAGCGCGGAATACTCTCTCTCACTTACCAAAATTTCACGCGGATGAATGCGTGCTAATTGCGCTGACAATGCTAACGTTTCGCAATCCAAAACGTGAAAAGCACCTGTTGAAAGCTCAAGCCACGCTATACTTGCGTGCGTTTTGTCGATGCTAACCGCCGCAAGATAATAAGAAGCAGAGGGCTGCAATAACGCGTCTTCGGTAATGGTTCCGGGGGTGACGATGCGCACCACATCGCGCCGCACGACTGATTTATAGCCACGCTTCTTCGCCTCTTCAGGTGTTTCGAGTTGCTCACAAATCGCAATTTTTTTCCCCGAAGCAATTAAGCGCTGTAGATAGTTTTCTGCCGCATGCACGGGTACGCCGCACATGGGAATATCGTCGCCCGCGTGCTTGCCGCGCTTGGTGAGTGCAATGTCGAGTATTTTGGAAGCGGTTAATGCATCATCAAAAAACAGCTCGTAAAAATCACCCATGCGGTAAAAGAGCAAACAGTCGGGATGCTTGGCTTTCACCTCAAAATATTGCTGCATCGCAGGTGTCGCCGCCGACTGCATTTTTGTTGCATCGCAGCGTGGGTTTTCGCTTGTTGTTAGCGAATCGGTCGTTATGTTAGGCGCTCTTTGCGCGCGGGACATAGGGCCTGCCGTGGGTTTTGACGATATTTGAACGCCAAGAAATAGCTAAGGAAGATGACAATGGCCAGCGAAAACATGAAAATTACCGATGAAGAAGCACTCGCCTATCACGCCATGGGTCAGCCTGGAAAAATTTCCATCACGCCCACTAAGCCTCTCATTACGCAGCGTGACCTTGCATTGGGCTATTCACCAGGCGTTGCAGTTCCTTGCATCAAAATTCATGAAGATAAAAACGCGGCTTATGATTACACCTCAAAAGGTAATCTCGTCGCTGTCATTTCTAACGGTACGGCGGTACTGGGCCTTGGTAACCTTGGTGCGCTCGCGAGCAAGCCAGTGATGGAAGGTAAGGCGATTTTATTCAAACGATTCGCCGATATTGATTCGATTGATATTGAAATTGATTCCACGAACATTGACGAAATCGTCAGCGCGGTCAAAGTCATTTCTCCAACCTTTGGCGGCATTAACCTTGAAGATATTGGTGCGCCAGATTGTTTTATTATCGAAGAGCGTTTGAAAGCGCTGTGCGATATTCCCGTATTCCATGACGACCAACATGGTACGGCGATTATCACGGCAGCAGGCCTAATTAACGCCGCGCATATTACGGGTCGTAAATTCAGCGAATTAAAAGTCGTTGCCAATGGCGCAGGTTCGGCGGGTATTGCGTGTATCGAACTACTCAAGCGCATGGGTGTGAAACATGAAAACGTATTACTCTGTGATCGTACGGGTGTGATTTACGAAGGCCGCACCGAGCAAATGAATCAATGGAAATCGGCGCACGCTGTTAAAACCAAGCGCCGCACGCTCACCGAAGCACTGGAAGGCGCAGATGTGTTTTTGGGTCTGTCTTCCGCAGGTGCGGTGACGAAAGACATGGTGAAGTCGATGGCTAAAGCGCCGATTATTTTCGCGATGGCCAATCCCGTGCCTGAAATTATGCCCGAAGAAGTGCTGGAAGTTCGCAAGGACGCGATTATCGCAACCGGTCGTAGCGATTATAATAACCAAGTGAATAACGTGATGGGCTTCCCTTATATCTTCCGCGGTGCGCTGGATGTGCGCGCGAAAACCATCAACGAAGAAATGAAAATCGCGGCTGCTGAAGCGCTTGCACGTCTTGCACGTGAAGAAGTGCCAGAGGAAGTGTTGGCTGCCTATGCTGGGCGCGAAATGAAGTATGGGCCAGACTACATCATCCCCACCCCGTTTGACCCGCGCTTGATTACCACCATTCCAGTCGCCGTCGCACAAGCAGCGATGGACACGGGCGTTGCCCGCAAACCCATCAAAGATTTTGATGCGTATAAACATACGCTGGGCGCACGTTTGAACCCAACCGCGAATAGCATGGCGCAGATTTTTGATGTGGTGCGCCAACACCCACAACGCGTCATTTTCGCCGAAGGTGAAGAGGAAAAAACCATTCGCGCTGCCATTCACTGGCGCGATAATGGCTATGGCACGCCGATTCTTGTGGGTCGCGCCGATCGCATTCGTGACACCATCAATCATCTAGGCATTAAGAATGCGGATGATTTGGAAATCGTCAATGCGGCGGTAAGCAAGCATTTGAACCTCTATATTGAGAAACTTTACAAAAAACTGCAGCGCAAAGGTTTCCTTGAGCGCGATGTCGAGCGCATGGTGAAGAATGACCGTAACATCTTCGCCAGCTGCATGCTGCAAGCAGGTCATGGTGATGCGATGGTAACGGGTCTCACCCGCAATTATTACCGCGCATTGGAAAATATCTGCCGTGTGATTGATACGAAAAAAGGTGAGTTCTTATTTGGCATGTCAGCATTGGTGACCAAAAACCGCACGGTGTTTATTTCCGACACGGTGGTGCAGGAATTACCAAGCTCTGAAGAATTGGCGGATATTGCGATTCGCACCGCGAAAAAAGTGCGCCAGCTTGGTCACGAGCCACGCGTTGCCCTGCTCTCTTACTCGAACTTCGGTAACCCGATGAAGGAAAAGAGCAAACGCATCCGTGACGCGGTTGAGCTTTTGGATGAGAACAAAGATATCGACTTTGAATATGATGGTGAAATGTCGGCAGATGTGGCGCTCAATACCGAATTGCGTGCGCTTTATCCGTTCTGCCGTTTGAGCGAACCCGCCAACGTACTCGTGATGCCTGCACTGCATTCGGCACATATTTCCTCGAACCTGATGGAGGAGTTGGAAGTGGGCAGCGTGATTGGCCCAGTACTGGTTGGTTTAGAAAAACCCGTTCAAATCGCCAGCATGAATGCGTCAGTCTCCGATATCATCAACCTTGCTGCTGTCGCATCAGTAGAAGCAATTGATGAGAAAAATCATAAGGTTACAAAAAAACCAAAAAAGAGCGCTGTCGTTTCGATTGATAAAGCGAAAAAGAATTAGGTTTTACGCTTTCTTAAGTTTGCTGTGACATCATACGAAAAAATGATGAGGTTAGCTCGTTATGCCTAATCCGACTATAAACCTTGATGATATCAATATCGCAGAAGAATTAGCTGCCGCATTAAAAGTTTTT
>JBMOEL010000092.1:0-7377 GCA_049314715.1 Rickettsiales bacterium | reverse complement strand
CAGACCGCCAGATAAACAGGCGGTCACCGGTACATCACTACGTGTGCGCATCATCACTGAACGCTCAAGATGGGCGCGCAGTTTTGCAATTAATGTATCGCGGCGTTCTTGCCCTAATGCTTTATCATACTCAGGCTTCCAATAACGATGATGCGCATCCATCGCGCCATCGGCGCTTATACGCATCGTATGTGCTGCACGAAATTGTTTAATACCTTTGAAAAGCGTTTCTTCTTTGCCAAAAATGATGTGCCCTGCGAGTACTTTTCCCATGACTTCTTTGTCATAGGCAATCGGCACATCTGGATGTGCGAGTAGCGCTTTCATTTCAGAAGCAAATGCTACTTTGCCATCTGGCAGGCGCGTATAATAGAGTGGCTTTTCACCGAAACGATCACGACCAATAAATGCTTCACCTTTTTGTGCATCCCAAATCACAAACGCAAACATGCCGTTGAGTTTTGGCATCATTGCCTCACCCCACTGCCTATAAGCTTGCAGCAGAACTTCGGTATCGCCACGCGTTTGGAAGGTAAGGCCGAGCTCTTCCAACTCTTCGCGTAGCTCGACATAATTATAAATCTCACCATTCATCACGATGACGTGATGGCCGTCTGCTGCAACCATGGGCTGGTCTGCAATATGGCGCGTGTCGATAATGGCAAGGCGCCTAAACCCTAGCGCCACCGTGCCATTTACATGGTTACCTTGCCAATTCTCTGCGCCATCCGGCCCGCGATGGGCAAGCTGGTCGCGCATGTGCGACAGCAGCGCTTCAGGAAGTGCTGTACCCGGACCAATCACTGCAACAAATCCACACATGTTCTATACCCACGCCGATATTTTAGAGGTGAGCTTCTGATTGCCCGCTTGCCAGTCCGCATCAAAATGCACGAGTGGTGGGTCGCTCCAATTCGCAACAGCCATGCTAAGTGTTAGCGGCGACTCTCCCAGTGCGACGATGTTGCCATGATGATCGCGCAATGCAGGGAACAACACATAATCACCCACCCCGATTTCGCATTTCGCAATCGTTGCAGCAATTGCATGTTGGCCTGCGCTGCGTGGCTGGTCTAGTATCAATTCAAATACCCAGCCACCATGTTCGGTGACACCAAGAATGGTTGGCTGAAGCTGTGCCCCAGGCGGCACGGCAATCTCGAGAGCGAAGCCCAGCGGCTTGCCTGTTTCGGTGACGAGCGCCTTGCCTTCATGGTTCTGGAAAGTAAAGTTGTGGATTGCACCTATCTGATGCGCGACTCCCAATGAGTGCAGCAATTTTTGGCGCAGCGATGCTTGCGGCGTAAGCGTGGTTTGAGTGGCAGCTTGCGCTTCATTACGTAGCTCGGAGGTGCGCGTATTCATATAGCTGCGGTAATGTGCCAGCACGGTGTCCGTTGGCCCGTCTTCGCGAATGATGCCTGCATCAAGCCATATGACGCGTTCACAGTACTCTTTGATTTGATCGAGTGAGTGCGAGACCAGCAGTAATGTGGTTTCGTGCATCAACTGACGCATACGCGCAGCACATTTGCGCACGAAATACCCATCGCCTGCGCCTAATACTTCATCAATCACCAGTACACTCGGGTGAATGGCTGTTGCCGCAGCGAACTCTAACCGCGCGCGCATCCCCAGCGAATAGGTTTTCACGGGGTGATAGAGAAATTCGCCAAGCTCAACAAATTCAATAATGTCTTTTTCAGCAGCGTCCATCGCCGCTTTGGGCAGACCGTTATACACCATCGCATTGCGAATATTCTCGAGCCCACTGAGATGGTCGTTAAAACCATAGCCGCGCTGCATGAGCGCTTGGGTGGAACCCACCACCTCAACGGTTCCGCTACTTGGGCGCGTATAGCCGGTGATGGTGCGCAGCAAGGTGGTTTTGCCCGAGCCATTATGGCCGACAATACCAACACGCTCACCCTTACGAATGGTGAGATTGATATGCGATAACGCATGTTTGGTGGGAACATTTTTGCTACCCAAGCCGAGATAGCCAAGCATTTGCCCCAATGGGCTACCATAGAGATGATACGTCTTGTTCACATGCGTTAGCGTGATGATGGATGGTGCAGTATTCATAGCCAGCCTTTCAATTGCTGCGCGAGCCACAGATTTGCTTCGGGCGGCATAGCGCGCTCAGGGTGCCACATGATGGCAAGCCATGGCAATGTCTCATGCTTCGCGGCTTCGATGCTGCCATCTACATGCGCATAAAACGGTTTCAAGCCAGTCGCTAATGTTGTGATACCAAAATGGTGATAGCTATTCACGATGAATTCAGAACCATCACGCGAACGCACAGCATGTTCGGTTGCGACATGCCCTTCCAGTTTCACCAGCGCCCCGCCAAAGTGATGCTGCATAAATTGCATACCACGACACACAGCCAATACTGGTAGCTTATATTGCTTGGCGTAATTCAGCACGGCGGCTTCCGTTGCGTCGCGCTCGGGCGCTGCGCCAATATCATTACCACCACTTAGCACCAGCAATTCAGGCTTCATGGCTTCCAGCGCTGCGGTTGCTTGTTCGGGGAAGTTGGCAAGCGGCAGCATCGTCACGTCGCGGCCTAGTAATTGTGGTAATGTCGTCGCCCATGCTTGATCAAGCGCGTCGCGCTTTTCGCTGCGACCCTCAACACTATCCACGCGCTGTGTAATTACGACACGCATTATATTCCTTCAACTCCCCATCGGCGCTGTGCGCCATCTATTTCCATCATTGCGCCACTGGGTAAATGACCAAACGCTTCCTCGCCGATACCTATCATGGCGGGAATGCCGTATTCGCAGGCACGAATCGCCATGTGCGAATTAGGCCCGCCATAGGCGGTGATAAGACCACAAATGCCGAGCGAAAACAAATAGTCAAATCCAGGGTCGGCATTCGTAATGGCAACGATTTTGCCCTCAACTGCCTCACGCGTAGCCGCTTCGCCCAACTTCAACAGGCACAAGGGGGCGCGCGCTTTGCGGGTGGTGATGAAGCTCGGGTCGCTCGGCGGCATTTCGAACGCATAGATTTCATCGGCCGCAATCATCACGGACGGCAACATCATTGCCCCCGCCAAACGATGGGCACGGTAACGCGACTGTGTTTCTTTGACGATATGCTCAGCCATCGCATTCTCCAGCCACAAGGCAAGTGGCATGGCGGGCAAACGCTTCGCAGGAATGCCAAGTGCTTTGCCTTGCGCCTCAAGCGCATCGAGCGCGGCAGAAAGTAGTCGCGTGAATACAAACTTAGCATATTCACGGCCTGCAACGGCTTTGGCAATAAATGCCAGCATGGATTCCGCATCCAAACCAATATCCAGCGTTTTGAGAGCTTCGTTGAGCGCGGAGGCTTCGTCCTTCGTCCATACGAAAATCTGCGGGTGGGTGGTTTTTGCTGAGGCGATGACAGGGTCAAGATAACGCTCCGCCGCCGCGCGATAGGCAGGCGTTGCAATGTCATAGGTACCGGGGCGCAAATGGCCAAATCGTGCAATGAAATCCGCACGTGTCATGCGGCCTTCGCGCACGTCAGCTGCAGCGTTGGTGAACATATGCCCCACACCTTCAATCGATTCCATGAGTGCAGCGGAACGCTCGGCACTGAGTATATTTTTTGCCACGGCAGCGCGAAGTAAGGATGCCGCCACAAACCCCGCACGCGCCAAATGCGCAAAGGTCAGTGCGCCTTTAGCAGTGTGACTTAAAATCTGTTTTAGCCAATCACCGAAGGGGTCGCTTGGCACTTCTAATGCTGCGCATTGCGCTTCGAGTGCTTCGGCGGCCACGACATCACTCGCCGTGCGGGTGATGATGTTGCGTGTCACATGACGCAACCCGTCGCGCCACTGAGCAACATCTATTGCTGGATAGCGCGACTGCCATTTTGCAAAATCAAAATCGAGGCAGGTTGGCAGTAATTCAAACTCCACTTTATCGTGCCATTCACGGTGAGTGTTCAATTGCTCCAACGCCACATTCACCAATAGATTCGCCTGCTCCGCCGCGAGCGAGGCAGGAATAAAGGAATTCAGGCTGGCACGCACATCAACAAACGCATGGCCCGCAAAGTTTTGGATGAGTGGTGTGTTGCGCACATCGCGGTAGCCGACTTCATGGCGCTGCTTTGCCCATATCGCATCAGTGATGATATGGCGATACAAGTCGAGTGCAAGCGGCGCAGGCGTCACACCGACGATTTCAGCGGGGTTCCAATCGGCCATCACGCTCCACGCGGTGTGTGCGCCCACCTGCCCCTCTGGCGGCGTGTCATAGGTTTGCAGGTGTTGGTGCAGTGCTTGCAGCGACTCGGTCACCTGCGCATCTACACCACGGTCTTGGTGCGTATCGTCAATCATCAGTGGGCGTACCTGCAAGGTGGTGACAGCATCGCGGCTATCCAGTGCGAATTCAATATCTAGTGCGTCATGGCACACGCATTGTTCAATCTCGCGCGCGGCGCGGAGTATGTTTTGAATACGCGAGGGCAGCGCTGCAATCACTGATTCAGGCGCGCAGCGCGCTACATATTTTTTCACGTGCTTTGTCTGTGCACCCGCCGTAATCGCCGTGGTGTCGCCACCCAGTGCGTAATTGATAACGTAATATGGCGCGCCATTTTCCAGCGTGCGGGTGAATACAACACCGCTTGCTGCAACGTCCGAAAGTTGAGGCTGCACTAATACTTCATCCGCCGCATCATCGCCCGAGTAAGAAGCAAATACCTTCTCAATCGCTTTGCGAAGTGCGTCAGTATTAGGCGCAACATTTAATTCCGAATGATAGCGACCTGCATTGGCTTTGGTGAAACCGTCTTCGTCCGTCGCGCTGGAGCGCACGACGAGATGTTGCGTACCTGCAAATTGCTGCAAGATTGCTGCGGTGATCTGCTGCGGCTTTTGCTGGTATTGCTTACGTGCGAAATAGAATAGCGGCAGAATGTTCGATTGCGTGAGGCGTGATTGTAAACGCTCAAGTGTCGTTGCCTTACTGCCCATCACGAATTTAGCGACTGAACGACCATATTCCACATGCGCCCATTGGTCATGCGCATCAAGCAACTGGTGTTCTACCTGTACAAATAACTTCGAAAGATGTGCGCGTGGCGATGCTTTCGCTGTCTCAATGCTGTGCTGTTTAAATGTATCAAGCAGCGCAAAGGGTACGCGTACCAGACCTACAAATTCCTTATCGCCAATCATCTCTGGTGGGCGCGATTGCTGCACACCCAACGCATCGTATGCAACGACACATTGCGCCTCAACAGCGGCCAACGCCTCTACCAGGGCAGGGCGAATGAGAATGTCGGAATAGGCAATATAGACATCGCCCTTGGGTGCAAAGCCATTAAGCGCCATGGCGAGCGAGGCAACCGCACCCGTTTCGCGCCAGTTGGTGTTGTGGTGATACGTCAGCTTGGGGAAATGTTGCTGCACCAATTCCATGTCGTAACCACCGACGAAATGAATATCAGCATTAAGCGGTGCAAATGCGTCGAGCTGCCAATCCAGCACACGGCGGTCGAGCGTGACGCGCTGTAAACCAAAGGGCTGGTTATCGTCGGGCGGTGCACCGGCACCAAGGATAATGACATGGGCGGTCATATAAACGCCTCGCGCATGAATTTCAGGCGTAATCTGGGGTGCATCCATAAATAGGCAGGGCGGGACGCCTTGGGTTGCGGGCGCGAGGGCAGGTTGCGCAAATCCGTCGCGTCGCCAATCGCCTTGATAAGTAGTTGCGCGCGGTAATGCGGGTCGAGCGCGTATAACAAAGCGCGGTAGCCCATATCCTCATCACGCGGATTTAGCGTGGTGGCGAGCGATGGTAGTTTGGGAATGTCCCACTCATGCTGGGCAATCAAATCGCCCTCATCAATTCCTGCGCTCATGTAAAAACAACTCACGCCGATTTTGTTGCGCAGTTTGACCGACCACAGCAAACAATCCGACCCGCGCACGTCGGGCACGATACCTGGGTGAATATGCAATACGCGCACACCAGCTGCATTCAATATCGCTGCGGGTACAATGCCACCGTTGGTATATAAAAACGCTGTGTCGGTCTGTTTTTTCATGCGCGCTTGCAGCGAGGCATCGTCAAAATCGCGGGCGCGGAAATAGGTAACTTCCTCGGCATATTCTTGCGGTTCCCACTGCGCGAAATAGTCGATGGGTGTAACGCCCGCATCGCGCTGGATATTCAGGCACAGATCGCGATACGCCGCATTTTCTGACATAAACGGTGCGGGCATCGTACGCTTCATGGGCTTCAGGCGGGCGAGCAGCGAACATGCGCCAAAATCTACCAACCATAGTTGCTTGGGCTTAAGACCTGCGGTACGCAGATACTCGAGGTAGGTGCGCGAGGTGCTGCAGCTTCTATCAGCTATCACGGTGAGGTTGATGCTTCTCATGACAACCTCTGCGCTACGAGTTGTTCAAGTTCCGCCTGCCATGCTGGGCGGGGGTTTTTGAGGGTGCCACTCAAGGCCTTGATGACCGTGTTGAGGTAGCGATAATCTTTCGTGTCGTCGAACGCCTTCAGTAGGTGTGCGAGTAACATGGCTGCTTCTTCGGGCGTTGCGACATCCCCCGCAGGCTTCGTGCCCTGATACGTTTTATGCAGCGTGCCGACAATTTCGAGCTTGCGCGAGAGCATGTCGAGATTGCTCGCATCATAGGTTACTGGACGTTCCAAGAGCTCTTCAAGTGTAGGTGGTGATGGAAAGTTGCAAATATCAGCGAGCTTGCCCTCGCGCTGCAACGCTTCGTAACGCGTATGGTCTTCGAGCGTATCGACCTCGAGCCAGCCATTGGTAATCAACGCGGGGCGCACGTCGAAGCCCGCGTCAATCAACCCTTGCAAGAAGCTCGTCATATACATGTTATCAAAATTTTTGGTGTCGTAAGTCGCAGCGCGATCTAGCGCATCGTAAAACGCGAGGACGCGCCATTGCGCCGCCGCCGAGAACTTCACCAGCCCGATATATTGTGCTTCGACCTCTTTTAAATCTTTTGGCTTTTTGCCGAGTTCGATGATGCGCCCGTTATGCATTTTGAAGGTTTCAACATCGCTCGCATAATTCTCCATGCGCGCTGACCAGAGCTTTTCCCACCCCAAATCGGCAGTGATGGCAATGTCTGCTTGCGTGTTCAGAACGGTATCGAGCACGCTGGGCTCGTAAACAATATCGCCGTAGCACATGAGCACATCCGCTGCGCCATCCAGCACATGGCGGGCGCGCATGAGCGATTCAACCATGTTGGTGGTGGCGTATTCGGCGTTGCGAATAACGGGATAGCCGAGGCCATACAGCGCCTCTTCGTGGTAGCCGCCGACAATGGTGATATCGTGAATGCCTGCAGCGCGCAGT
>JBMOEL010000091.1:0-7380 GCA_049314715.1 Rickettsiales bacterium | reverse complement strand
GTTCGAGGCCGGAGTTAAGCGTGGAGATAACGCCCGAGCGCTCCTTGTCGGCCTTTTGTAAGAATGCGGCGATGTTCATGTAGGCGACGGGGTGGATCTTGCCGCCAATCGTGTCGAGCACGACGGCGAGGTTATAGACCACGTCGTCGGAACGCATGGTGCGCACAACTTCACCAAACGAGGTTATTTTTTCTGGAACAGCGCACAAATAAAGAATTACGCCCATCATCAAGGAGCGCGCCTCGTTCTGCCAGAATTCTTGCTCAGGCAAGACGAGGTTGCAGATTTTCTGTACGTCATCGACCATCTGGCCGGGCTTGTCGGAAATCCAGTCGAGCGGATTATAACAGTGCGAGATGCCGTTAGGGTCGGCAGGGTTCCAATAGAAGCAGGTTTGCTTCAATTTGTTGAAGCGGTAGCCCGAGGTGAGCTCAAAGTTTTCACCCTTAATATCGTGCACGACGACGGACTCTTCCCAGAACAATAGATTCGGAATGACGAAGCCGACACCCTTACCCGAGCCGGTTGGTGCGAAGAGTAGCACGTGTTGGAAGTCGTCGATAATCAGGTAATTGCGCACGCCCGTTCGCCCCATGAGCAGGCCTTTTTTAGCGCGTAGCTTGGCACGGCGAATGGTTGCTTCGTCGGCCCATTTGGCATCGCCATGGATTTTTTCTTTCTTGCGGACGGGACGAAAATCCATCAGCGGTGCGCGCATCATGAAGAGCGTGAAGAGCGCGAGGAAGAAGCTGCCAGCGATAGGCCCATAAAACTTCGCATCAAATTCAGCATTAAAATAGTAGCTGCGGTGTTGAGGGAATTGTTTGTAATAGGCCGCCATTTTATGCAGCCCGTAATAGGCATTGATAAGCCCTAACGGATTGGTTGCCGCTAGGATATAGGATTTATAGGGTGCAATTGGTGCACGTTGACGTTCGCTGATATAGCGATGCCCAAGCGCATAACCTACGGCGATACCACCATAGGTTGGCACCCCAAGCGTGATGAATATCAGCAAGGCGAGGATAAGTTTATTAAAGAGCCCGTCTATTTGCTCTTTCATGGCTAGTGCCCCGGCTTGAAGTAAATTTCCGAGATGTAACGACGGCCTTTTTCACCGCGCTTCAACTGAATCACCACTTGAATAACGGTTTCGACATATTCCTTGATTTGCTCGCGTGTGATACCCAAATCGGCCTGCATAATCATCAGAATAAGTTGTTCAATCGCCAGTGCTGGTGAGTCAGCATGCAGCGATGCGATAGAGCCTGGGTGGCCCGTATTGACCGCGCGTAAATAAGAGAATGCTTCGGCGCCGCGCAACTCGCCAACGATGATGCGGTCTGGTCGTAAGCGCAAACAGGCTTCAATCAAGTCTTGTTGGCTGACTTTGGCACGGCCTTGGCCGCCTTTACTGGCTAATAAATGCACGCGGTTAGCGACATTCTCGATGCGTACTTCGCGGGCGTCCTCAACCGTAATGATACGCTCATGTGATGGTAAGGCGCGCAGTGCGGCGTTGAGGAAGGTAGTTTTACCCGTTGAGGTTCCACCCGATACGATGATGTTCTTTTTATATTGCACGGCTTTAATGATGAATTGCTTGACCTCGCCTGCGTTATAGAGCGCCATTAGCTCGCGGTCGGTTTCGTCCTCGATTTTTGCACCTGTTTTGGTGTTGGCAAATGCCCCTAAGCGCTCATAGTCTTCCAGTGTCATTTGCACAGTGGCTTGTTTACGAATCGACATCGCGACCGTGTTACCCTCGACCGCTGGTGGAAATACAATCTGAATACGGTAACCGCCGGGTAGCGTTGCGGAGAGTAGCGGCTTTTCTTCACTGATGGATTGATTGGTGGATTGCGCAATCAAATGCGCAAGGCCTTTCAAATGTTCCAGTGTGAACTCAGGCAGTTTCTCGTGGCGCATGTCACCAAATTTTTCAACCCATGCTTCACCGGGGGTATTGATAGAGATTTCTTGAATGCCCTCCTCAGCGAAGAGGCTTTCAAGTGGTTTGAGATAGGTGTTGAGGGCGGCCAATGACATGGCAGGAGTTTAGTTGATGATTTGGCTGCCGACAAGTTCGGCGGGGAAAATCAGGTCACGATTGACGAAAACATTCAGTTGTGTGCCCTGATCCACCAGAATGGTTGGTCCAATATCAAGGAAGCCTTGCATGAAGGTTTCGGTCAATGAGCCTAGTCGGTTCAATGCATTGACGGTAGCGGTCGATGCAGCGTCGCCTGACTGAGTGGTGCCGAACGTCGAAGACGTGGTCGAACTGTTATTCGTATCGCTAGGATTAATTTTATCCGAGGCGAGCGCCAAGGCGATGGATACGACGCTCGACATAACCGCACGCGAGAAAATGGCCTGGAATTTGGTATCTACTTGTCCTGCAATACCTGCTTGACCAATTTGATCGACGCCTTGTGATCCAAGTTGCACGTCAATACCATCGGGGCGAATCGCGCGTGTCCATACAACGAAAACGCGCGACTGGCCGCCCGTAATGCTGGTGTTGTATTGGCCAATCAAACGCGAGCCAGCGGGAATGAGGGGTTTTGTGCCCGCTTCGCCATATACGTCACGCGAGACAACCGCACGAATCGGTGCTGGAAGATCGGTATTAATAGCGGTTTCTAGCGTTGCTTGAATCATGCGCCCCTGTGCGATGACGCGGCGTAAGTCGCCGATACGCGTTGCGACTGATTGCTCAGCCTTGCTGCTGTTGATAGCCGCAGATGCAAATGCGCTATTAGGATCATCGCCGACAGGTGTGGATTGGCTTGGCGCATCATTCGTGCCACCAAATGCGGAGCTACCCCCATCAACTACCATCATGTTCGAGCGTTGCCGTGCCTGCATTTGCTCTTTGAGCGCGTTGTCTTCTTCTGGCTCAATGGTTGGCAATACGGTTGGTTCTGGAACAGGCGGTGCTTCTAGTATGGGTGGTGGTGCTAAGGTTGGCGCAGGTTCTTCTACGGGTAGTGGCGGCGGCTCAAATTCTTGTTGTGCGATTGGGCGCGGCTTTTCTTCTTCCACTTGCGGTTCTTCATCTTTACTGCCGCCGCCAAAGAAGATGCTGTAAAGCAGATACACGGCGACCAGCGCCAGTGCGCCCATCACCACCATGGTTTTGCCCTTGCTTGCAGCAACGGAAGGCGCGCCTGTATCTAAGCTGCCGCCGTCAGCTTCACCATTATTGGTGAAGGGATCATCCATCGGTGGTGGAGGCGGTGGTGGAGGGGCTGCCGTGTTCATCCGGATACCTGCGCTTCATTATAAACCATCACTTCTGCACCGTTATTGCGCAGCGAGAAGCGTGGCGCGATAGCATTCACGACAGCAAGACCTTCGGCATTGAGCTGATACGGCACTTCGATTTCTTCGCCACGACTATTGATAATTGCCAGTCTCGGTAGTCGCGACATATCGCGGAATTTGAAATAGGTAGAGCGTCCATCGTCATAGATTTTTACGGGCGCGATTTCATTCGGACCCGTATAGGTATAGCGATAATTCATGCTACTGGTGGAAGCTTGTGGGCTAGCAATGGTTGTTGCCACAGGCGCCGCGGGCGTAGGCGCTCTAGTGAGTAATGCAGGCGATGGTAAGTTCGAATAGGCTGTTGCGGTAGGCGCCGCGGGTGGTGGTGCATAGGTCTGCACGGGTGCACTCATTATTTGTGGGGCGGGTGCTGGCATTGGCATTGATACAGGTGGTGCCATGGGCGCACTCATCACTTGCTGCACTGGTGCCGCAGGGCTTGCCCAAGCACTGGTTTGCTGTGTGGGAATACTAATAGGAGATGGTGGCAGACCGCCTTCTTCTGGGTAGAAGAAGCGCACCACATACGTTAGCTCTTCGCTACCATAGACCGCGTCTGATTCGCTGGAGCGCAAATCAAATTGGTAGGCGCGCTTATTAGTAACAATCGTCATATTCGTATGCGCTTTTTCTTCCATGGCGCGAATGAAAAGGCGGCGACCTGCAGGAACAATTTGCCAACCCACGCGATCGCCAACGGATACGGTTTCAATTTCTTCCTTATTGCCGAATTCGACGTTGGCTTGATAGCCGTAATGGGTCGTCACATTGAAGACTTCATTCTCGTTATACACGAACGTCTTGATGCGGCTATCGCTCACAATAGGTTGCGCGTGCGCAGGCATGATTGGTGCAGATATAAGGAGTAGAGCCAATAGAGCAACTGCATACCGCATTAGTTGATCTCCTTCTGAATTTGATAATTCAGCACTTGGAAACCTAGCGGGTTAATGAGCATCTCTTCTTGATTGAGATTTAGCTTGGCATATTCGAACGTAATCGTGACGACATAGCGCGTCTCGATATCGGCAGAGCCAGGAATTTTATCGACCACGATGATACGCGCCTGCATAATTTTTGCAGGAGTTTTTTCAACCTCCTCGTTGGGTAGCGGTGGGTTATGGATGTAACTCATGGAAGCGAACTTCACGTCGCGTTGGCCAACACCTTTGAATGCCGCCGCAAGACTATTGGGGTTTGCTGGATCTACGGCTCTGCGGTAATCAAAGAAAATATTGGGCACGCTCATCACGCGAACGGAATCGTAATTGTAACGTAGGATGCTGAAATTATAACTTTCCCGTGAAGAAATGTAGCGCGACACGAAGTAACGATCGACCATTTCGCTTGCAGCATACACATTACGTTGCGCGGGATTCACGGACTGCACAATCCCGCTGCGATCATCGATTTGTAGCAGATAAGGCTCAACGGTTTTGAGTGGTGCCATGCGTTTGACGGCGATGACAGAAACAAGCGACACCGCTAATGCGACAAGGGTGAGCAGCGCCAGTACGTTACGTTGCACCAACACTTGCTGGTACTTGTCTTGATACCAGTGCTTGGCACTATCTGAAACTGATTGCTGCTTACGCTTGAACACTCAGCAATCCCCAATGATTGTGGTGAAAAATCAAGAAGCAACTATATCTAGAGGAGGGGTGATTGCAAGCGCCCCTGATTGCTTATGCACAAGTCTGTGCACAGCGAGCCCTTCAGCGTCGATTAGTATTCGTCATGTCGTGTGCGTGTGGGGTTGAAGAAGAACTCGGCCAAGCTACCCGTTAGGCCGCTTCGAAGTCCGCTTTGTGCACCTTCCAGTCCTGCTTTGGCTGTATCAACGGTATTGGATCCTTTGCGCATTTCTTCCACGTAAGAACTATAGAACCCATCACCAACTTTATCAGATATGTCGAAGGCAATATTGCTCACACCTGGTGCTTGGCCATGGAAGCCTGCACCACTGATGACCTGTGGTGCATACACGCCGCCCGATAGCGATGACGCTAAGCGCCATGCGATGCTTGGGACGTAGTGCATTATTTGGTCGATGACATAGATTAGAATCACAAGGCCAAGTAATGTTGTTCCTGCCATTTCCATGATTTTATTTTTACTGCCATCTTCCAATGCTCCCGGATTTGCAGCATTAAGTATAGTGTAAGGTGTCGTCACGGGCTCTCTGCCTTGGACTGTAAAGGTCTGAGATTGTGCTTTGCATCTAAACTTGTCCGTCGCTGGGTTGCTATGCCCACCTGCGCGCACAGTACCGGTTCCCGCAGCGACGCTGCCGTCTGGTTGAAGGGTTCCGCCCGTGACAATTTCAAAATCACACAAAGTGCAGTATTGCCATGGCCAGCGGAAGGTGTCGGTTTCAATGACTTGTTCATTCTTCACAACAAGGCTTGCCAAGTTATCGATGAGGCTGAATGGCTTGACGGAAAAAATGAAGGCAATGAACGTAAAAATAATGACCATTTGCAAGGTAAAGGAAGCGAGGTAGCCGAGATATTTATCGAACCACTTACGGGTTTGTTTGAAGAGTGACATAGAGAGAAAAATAGGCGCAAGCGTCATTAAGAAAGCGATGCCGACAATCGAGAACATGTAACCAAAAACAGCTCGAAGCATGAACATAATCAATTTCATGAAGAACAGACCTGATAACAAGAATAGGGGCGGGAAGGCAATAGCCATAATCGCCACCATCGCAAAGAGTGCGTTTTTACATGGATTATTGTTATCATGCCATTCTTCGCCCGAGCTTGCGGTAGCAAATCCCACCATCTGACCCATCATTTTATCTAGGAATTCGTAGACGTCACCAGTGGAGTCGATGGGCGTGCCATCTGCCTTGTTGACGAGTCCGCTCATGGCGATGACCGTACCTTCGCGCAGGCCACCGACGAAGAAATTATAGCCATAGCCAATCATGTATTCGGCTTGGGTAGCGAAGGCCAAAACAAAGGCGAGTTTGAGGAGGAACACAATTGCTTCACGGCCCGTGGCGGGCACTACGCCGATGGTGAAAGCAACGCCGAAAGTCACTACCGCGAGGGTTAACACGGCTTGTACTGCGGGAATCAGCTCGACAATCACGCCGCAATACATGTTGCCGAAGACTTGGCTGCTGATGGTTTCAACATGGCAGACGAGAAAGGAGAAGATATTATTTTTCGTTAAAGGCTGATTGCAGTCCGCGCTACTCGCGATGAGGTCGCCGCTTGAGGTTCCATCAAGGCAGCTAAAATTATTGGATGTTGGTTCTCCCAGTGCTGCGAAAGCTGGGTCGCTCAGCAGCATAAGAAGCGCAAAACCACCCAAGGCAAGAAACATTGCCCAAAGAATTTGTTGGTGAGTGATGCGGTTACTCATGCAGGCTCCTTGCGCGGATTCATCAACTCTGCCAATAACTCAGCAGGATTGCTAGCGCCCGCTGTAAGCCTGCCTGATAGCGTATCACATAGCACCCCCAGACCATCTAATTTTGCAGCGAGAACGTGGTTGCCATCCGCACGTTTGAGCAAGACTTGGCGCTCAATCGAGGAGAGTTGCGGTAACGCATAATACTCAGATTCATTTAATCCGAAGCGGTCCATATATTGCGGCATAGGGTCTGTATCGGGCAAGTAAAATTGCGTTGTCATCGCACGCATAATCGTTGGGCTATGTGCTAGATTCGCGCTTTCTTCAGGCTTGCCGGTGAGTAGTAACACCATCGCGTTGCGCTTGGTCAAAAACTCTAACCATTCTTTGGCTTTTGTACCAAAAATTGGGCTATCCATCAGCAAAAAGCCCTCATCCAGCACAATAATGGTGGGTTTACCATCAAGTTGCATCGTCAGGCGATGCAATAAATAGGTTGCCAGTGGAGTACGTGTCGTTGGGTCGTCCATCGCGTGGCTAAGATTCCAGCCAGAAATAGCACTGGGATTAAAACGATCCGTGGGTAAATCGAACAAGTCGCCTTTGGCACCACCTGCCACATAGGGTGCAATTCCTTGTGCCATTACGGGGTCATTTGCACGAATGACTTGCTGCATGAAC
>JBMOEL010000090.1:0-7387 GCA_049314715.1 Rickettsiales bacterium | reverse complement strand
GGCACCACGCGTGAATTTGGCCGCGCCCAACTGAAGGTGATGGCGGATAGTCAGCTATTCAAAGGTGTTTGGATAAAAGGCGACACGTCTCAAGTCTGGATGAGTCATGGCGATAAAGTGAATGCTTTGCCCGCAGGGTTTAGCGTCATTGCTGCCACCGAATCTGCGCCCTATGCGGCGATTGCCAACGAAGTACGGAAACTCTATGGCGTACAATTCCACCCTGAAGTGGTGCACACGCTGGATGGCGCAAAACTGATCAGCAATTTTGTACGCGGCATTTGTGGCTGCAAAGGCGATTGGACGATGAAGGCCTTCCGCTCCGAAGAAATCGCCCGTATCCGCGCCAAAGTAGGCAAGAAGAAAGTCATTTGCGGTGTATCAGGCGGCGTTGATTCTTCCGTGGTTGCAAAACTATTACACGAAGCCATCGGCGATCAGCTGGTGTGCATTTTCGTGGATACAGGGATGTTGCGCCTGAATGAGGGCGAGCAGGTGCATCAGCGTTTTGTTGAGCATTACAACATCCCACTCATTTACGTGAATGCAAGCCAGCTATTCCTCACGCGCCTTAAGGGCGTCACCGACCCAGAGCGTAAACGCAAAATCATCGGCGAAACATTTGTCGAAGTGTTTGACGCAGAAGCCAATAATTTCCAAGACGCAGAATTTCTCGCCCAAGGCACTTTATATCCCGACGTGATTGAGTCGGTGAGCTTTCATGGTGGGCCGTCAGCGACCATTAAATCGCACCATAATGTCGGCGGCTTGCCAGAGAAAATGAAACTCGGGTTGGTTGAACCCTTGCGCGAACTTTTCAAAGACGAAGTGCGTATATTGGGCATGGAGCTCGGTATCCCTGAAGATCTAGTGTACCGTCATCCCTTCCCAGGGCCAGGGCTTGCCATTCGCATTCCGGGTGAAATTACCCAAGAGAAGCTCGACATTCTCCGCAAGGCCGATGCGATTTATATCGAAGAATTGCGCAATCATAAGCTATATGACCAAATCTGGCAGGCATTCGCCGTGTTACTGCCCGTGAAGACCGTCGGCGTGATGGGTGATGCGCGCACCTATGAGGCAGTCTGCGCGCTGCGTGCCGTGACCTCGACGGACGGTATGACCGCAGATGTGTTTCATTTCCCGTCCGATATTTTGCATGCGATCGCCGTGCGCATCGTCAATGAAGTGCGTGGCATTAACCGCATAGTCTATGATATTACCAGTAAGCCGCCCGGCACGATTGAGTGGGAGTAACCTATGGCAGAGAATGATAGTTTATTGCGCGAAGTGGATGAAGCCATCCGTCAAGACCGCTTGATGGGTCTGTGGAACCATCTCAAAATGCCGATTATTTATGCCTCTATTGCATTGATTTTGGTGACGGCGGGAACGAGTATTTGGAAACATTATCAGCAGGCCCAAGCAGAGAAAATCACCCTCGCATTGGCGAATGCGCAGTCACTTTATGCTGCCAAGCGCTATGATCAAGCGGCGAAAGATTTCGAAGCAATTACCCATCAAGCGCGCGGCGAATTAGCGGATGCTACAAACCTCTGGCAGGCACGGGCACTACTAGGTGCCAAGAAAGACAAACCTGCATTGCGCGTGTTGCAAAACATTGTGCTCGCCCCCGAAGGTAAGGATTTATTTTGGCGTGATATTGCCTGCTTGCACCTCATGGGTCTCGTGAAAACGGCGGATGAAATGCCATCACAGTGCCGTGGTAAAACTGCCTCGCCATTGGCGCCGGTATTGCAGCAAATCTATGCAGCAAGCCTATGGCAAGCGGGCGATGAGAAGGCCGCGCGCGCACTGCTAGATGCCCTCGCAAGCAATACGGAATTGTCACCGAATGTGCGTGCCCAAGCCCGCGCACTTGATGCAACCATAGCGCATAAGGAGTAGCATGCGTTATATCGCCTTCATGGTTTCTCTACTTGCCCTTGCTGCCTGCGGCGATACACGCCTGCCAGGATGGATGGGCGGTGACCCACCAAAAATTGAGCGTTTGCCAGGTGAGCGTTATGACGTACTGGCGACGGAAACGGCATTAAAAGCCGATGATAGCGCCAAAGAAATTCCTATCGATGTGCCCGAGCAGCAAGCCAATACGGATTGGATTACCATCAATCAGGTGATGAGCGTTGCCCATCCGGGCATTACGGGGCTTGAGAATTCCAGCTCTGCCAGCATTGGTGATGGCGATGATTTCAAGCAAGGTATGGCGCCCTCGCCAATTGTTGCAGAAGGCACCGTCTATGCGATGGATGCGATTGGTAACGTCTCTGCCCATGCAGCGGATGATATCGACACGATACGCTGGGTGAGTGATGCAGCCGTGGAGGAAGACGAACCCGAAATTCTTGGTGGTGGTATTGCCTATGATAGTGGCGCGATTTACATCACCACGGGCTTTGGTAAACTCATCGCTCTTAATGCTAAAACGGGCAAACAGCTCTGGAAAATTTCCGTGGGTGCCCCAGTGCGCGGCGCACCTTCTATTTCAGAAAATATTGTAGCGGTTTTGACTGCAGATAATCAAACCTTGGCGTTTAATGCCACCACAGGCTCACCCCTTTGGGAGCATCGCGGCATTCGCGAAACCGCAGGATTTTTCTCACGCACCTCGCCTGTCATCAGCGAAGGCGTGGTGGTTTCCGCCTATTCGTCGGGTGAATTGGTCGCACTGCGTTTAACATCGGGCGCGGTCATTTGGGCTGATTCTGTGAGCTCGCCGATTAAAACACGTGCCGCCGCAGCGTTCAGCGGCATTGATGCTGACCCGCTCGTACAAGACGGCGTGGTCTATGTCGTAAGCACGGGCGGCGTGATGATGGCCAATGCATTACTAAATGGTCGCCCACTTTGGTCGCAACGAATTGCCGCGCATCAAACGCCGTGGGCAGCAGGCAACGCACTCTTCTTGCTGACGGACGATCACGAAGTTGCCGCGCTCTTTAAGCGTGACGGGACGGTGCGTTGGGTAAGCTCGCTCAAACAAACCGATCGTGGGCGCGATATTACACCCAAGCTGTTTGGCCCTATGCTTGCGGGCAACGCAATTGTGGTGGTGGATGATGATGGAAGTTTCGTCGCCCTCTCACCGCGTACTGGCAAAAAATTACGTGTGCTCGATGTGCCCGATGGTATCGCCACAGCACCCATTGTGGCCAACGGTGTGCTCTACCTCGTCACCGAAAATGCCACACTTCACGCGTTCAAATAGGAAGTTATGACATTCACCCTCGCAATTATTGGCCGTCCTAATGTCGGCAAATCCACTCTGTTCAACAGGCTTGTGGGCAAAAAACTGGCGATTGTTGATGACGTGGCGGGCACCACGCGCGACAGACGCTATGCGCCCGCATCGCTCGCGGGGTTGGACTTCACGATTATAGACACGGCGGGTCTGGAAGAAGCGCCTGCCGATGCACTCGAAACACGCATGATGGAGCAAACCAAATCCGCTATCACCGAGGCGGATGTGATTTTGCTGATGGTCGATGTGCGTGATGGTGTGACCACTGCCGACGAGGTGTTTGCGCGCATGGTACGTGCCTCGAACAAGCCGGTGATTCTGGTCGGCAATAAGGCCGAAGGTAAAGCCGCCGCTGCCGGAATTTCCGACTTATACTCGCTGGGTTTTAGTAAAATCGCTTTGATTTCCGCCGAGCATGGTGAAGGCATGGGTGAGCTTTACGAGGCGCTTGAAGAATACCGGGCTGAGGCGGATGTTTTTGAAGAAGATGAAAGCACCGAGGAATATGAGCATCTCTCTATCGCCATTATTGGTCGTCCCAATGCGGGTAAATCGACTCTCATCAACGCGCTACTTGGTGATGAGCGGTTGCTGGTTGGTCCCGAAGCAGGCATTACGCGCGATTCGATTTCCGTCGAATTTGCACATAAAGGCCGCAGCCTCAAACTCGTCGATACGGCGGGGATGCGTAAGCGCTCCAACATCCAACATAAGCTTGAGAAATTAGCTGTCGCTGATTCCGTTCGCGCGATTAAATACGCACAAGTCGTTGTGGTGTTGCTCGATGCGACTGCGCCGCTTGAAAAGCAAGACGCGGTGATTGCCTCACTCGTTGAACGCGAAGGCCGCGCCTGTATCATCGGCCTCAATAAGTGGGATCTGGTGACGGCAAAAAAGAAAGAATATCTCGAAGAGTTACGCTACATGCTTGACAAGCAATTGCCACAATTTCATGGCATCGAAGCCGTGCCATGCTCGGCGCTCAATCGCAAAGGGCTTGATGATTTGATGGATGCCTGCATGAGCGCCTATGACATCTGGAATAAGCGTGTGCCAACGGCGGAGCTGAACCGTTGGCTGGAAATGTCACTGCAGCACCATAGCCCGCCCATGGTGCGTGGCCGCCGCCTTAAAGTGAAGTATATGACGCAGATTAAGTCACGCCCACCTGCGTTTCAGATTAGTACCAACATGAAAAAAGAGTTCCCTGATGCGTATTTGCGCTATCTGGTCAATGGTCTGCGCGAAAGCTTCGGACTTAAGGGCACGCCGATTCGCATGAATCTCAAAGTCAGCAATAACCCCTTCGCAAAAAACAAGAAGAAATAGTGTTTCCAAAGCTTTGCTTGGCGTAGCATAACCGATAGGACTATATAAACGTCATTCCCTGAATCCGCCTTCGGATTCTAGGGGAATCCATGGATCGCCCTAGAATCAGAGATTCGGGCGATGACGAAAAGGAAACCTATGACCACGCCAGCTATACGTATTCATGAGCTTAAGAAAACCTACCGCGCCAAAGGCGGACAGGCCAAAGAAGCACTTAAAGGCATCTCACTGGAAGTGCCGCGTGGTGCATTTTTCGGGCTGCTTGGCCCGAATGGTGCGGGTAAATCTTCGATCATTAATATTCTCGCAGGCTTGGTGACCAAATCGTCTGGCACGGCCGAGATTTGCGGTTACGACATCGAGACGCAATCCCGTCAGGCACGAAGTTCCATTGGCGTGGTACCTCAAGAATTAGCGCTGGATACGTTCTTTACCGTGCGCCAAGCACTCGATATTACGGCAGGATATTATGGCGTGCCCAAAGCCAAACGCCGCACGCAGGAAATCATCGATGCGATGGGGTTGAGCGACAAGGCCGACTCACCCTCGCGCCGCCTATCGGGCGGGATGCGCCGCCGTTTATTGGTCGGCAAAGCACTGGTACATACACCGCAAGTGCTGATTCTCGATGAGCCCACCGCAGGCGTGGATGTGGAGCTGCGCACCCAGCTTTGGGAGTACGTGAAAGAGCTTAACCGCAAAGGAACAACAATTCTACTCACCACGCACTACCTTGAAGAAGCGGAAGAGTTATGCGATGAAATTGCTATTATCAATCACGGTCAAATTATTGCGCATGATTCCAAAAAAGCACTCATGGGACAGGTCGATAAAAAAGAGATTTTCTTTACGCTGACCGAATCGCTGGCAAACATTCCCGCAAGCCTTGTCGACCTTAATCCACGTATTCATGATGGTAAACTCGCCATCGAATATCAGCCTTCGCACGCGAATATGGACGCGGTCATCAAACGCGTTCATGAAGCGGGCCTGACGATTAAAGACGTCTCGACCAAAGAGGTGGATTTGGAAGATATCTTCCGCAGCCTCACCAAGCGCGCGGCTTAAATCTTGCGCTGATACAGATGCACCGCTAGAACCAACTTCATGCACCCGTAGCTCAACTGGATAGAGCGTTGCCCTCCGAAGGCAAAGGTTGTTGGTTCGACTCCAATCGGGTGCGCCACCTTGAGGCATTTATGATTGAAGCTATAGCATCTTCCATACGCATCAGCCTGCCTCGAAGCACGTATAAACCACCAGATTTGTCTTTGCTGATCAGAAGAGTGCTCGCATTCCTTGTGGATTGGATGATTGGATTGCGGCTATTCGAGGTTCTTATTCAGTTATTCTTTCGATCGGTGACGGGTTCTGGATTGGCGGATGCTGGAGCATATGATTTGGATTTTCATATTCAGCGCGAACTGGCAACCATGATGTATTTCCTGGGTAGTTGGATAGCTCCGTGGCGTGCGACGCTAGGTATGTTGCTTTTCAGGCTGCAAGTTGTAAATCTCGCGGGTACAACGCTTGCGATTGGACCAGCGCTTTGGCGTTATTTTTTATTCAGCCTTTGGCTCTTGTATTTCAATCGCCGTTATTTTGTCTTTATCATGGGTATCGATTTAGGTTTTTATACATTGGAAGAGGCCCAAAACATTGTTTATGCGTACAATGATTGGTTCACTTCCATTAAAGTCTTTTTATTGTTAGTGCTGTTTCTCATTCCTTATAGCTACCTTGGCGGCAGGACTTTGCCCGACTATCTCAGCGGCGCGCGGGTCATTCACAAAAACAAAGCGACCGCGGCGTAACATATGGCTTCTCCTCAGGCACCATGTATGCGTTTTTGGCTTAATTGCATAGAATTGAGTACGCCATTTACCATATGTTAACAGGTTGGGTTTTATAGTGTTATCCATGGATACTAGGGAACAGATAGAGGCGGCTTACGCGCGGATTGCCCAGCAATCTAAGAGTGAGTCTGACCGCTTCAAGTTTGGTGTTGCGCGGCAAGTGCTTGATCCGTTGATGTATGAGCTGGTTTATCAAACGCGTGGTCATGGTATGGCTGATCGTGCAAAAACGTCTGTCGTTACTTCAGAAGACGTCTTGCAGCGACTCATGAACACATCGTCGCTCGATGCATTAGTTGACTGGGCAAAAGAACGCTCAAACGTAGTTGCGCAGGCTCTGGAAATGGAAAACACATTGCTGGGGAGCGATGAACACGGATGCCGCTACATCGATGAACGCGGATGCCGCTACATCATGTATACCGATAAAGGGCAGATTTGCTTTGAGGGGAATCAGGCGGTTTCTGAAAGTGATTTAGGGCGAGCCGCAGTCGCTATCATCGAAATGGAACGTGCCAACTTGTTGCTGTATGCCCAATCGCGCGGTGCAGTGATGACGCTTGCCTCCGCCAAAAAATGTGAAGATGGTTCAAGGCCAGAAAATGACCATTTGCGTATGGATGGGTATTATTTCTGTGAGAGTCTTGAGAAAGACTTGCATCCACTGACAAAAGCGCAAACCCGACTCCTTAGGAAGGCAGAGGTTATTGGTGCTGATTCTGTGCGCCCCTTAGCAGAGATGGGTGAAGGCATCGAAAGATAGTGTTTTTCTACCGCCTTTTGTTCTGATAGCGTTTCGCTATGAAGCTACAACCGATCATTCTTGCAGGCGGAGAAGGTAGGCGGCTCGCTCCCCTATCAACGAATGATTGCCCAAAGCCCTTTATTCCGTTGCCTGATGGTCAGTCGCTGCTTGAAAAAACCCTGCGCAGGCTAACTG
>JBMOEL010000089.1:0-7401 GCA_049314715.1 Rickettsiales bacterium | reverse complement strand
AAAGTTTGTACTGCCCGTGTAGCCATAGACCAGCGACGCACCAAACAACATTATGCCCGAGGCAAGTGCGCCCAACACAAAATATTTAAGGCCCGCCTCAGAGCTACGTGCGTTATCACGATCAAACGCCGCTAATACATAAAGCGCCAATGACGAAAGCTCGAGCCCCATATAGAGCGTCAGCAAATCATTGGCTGATACCATCACCATCGAACCAACAGCCGCAAACAAAACTAACACAGGGAATTCAAATTTCTGCACATGATCATGACGTAGCCACGCCTTACCAATCACAAGCACCAACGCCGAAGCCACGATAATCATGAGCTTCACGTATTGCGAAAATACATCGCGCACGAACAAATCATGGAAGGCGAACACACGCTCCTGTGATAAGCTTGGCGCAATGATATTCAGCGTCATGACCAACACAAAAACCGTGAGAAGCGTGATACCAAGTGCGCTGCTCTTTTTCATAAACGCACCAACCATCAGCAAAAACATACCGCTAACCAGCATGAATACTTCTGGCATAAAAATCGTCGCTTCAACTAATGGTAATGGCATCATTCTTCCTGCCCTCCTTTAGGCAACTCAGCAGGCAACGTATCTTCAGATGCATCTTCCGCATCCACGTGAGGTTTTATTCTGACCTGTTCCACCAATCTCTCAATGGAAGGCGAAAGCGAATGGGTAATGGTTGAAGGATAAATACCAAGCCATAACACCATGATAATCACCGGCACGAAGTAAAGGTGCTCACGCACATTTAAATCCCGCATTGTTTTTACATCAGGGTTGGTAATCGCACCAAACACAACACGGCGATAAAGCCAAAGCATATAGGCAGCGCCAAGCACAAGCCCCGTTGCCGCACCAATCGTCGCCCATGCGGCTGCTTGATATGCCCCAACAATCACCAATATTTCACCTACAAATCCCGATGTTCCGGGCAAGCCCGCCGATGCCATCGTGAAGACCATGAATACCGCTGCATAATAAGGCATGACATTCACCACGCCACCATACTTCGCAATTTCACGCGTGTGCAAGCGGTCATAAATCACACCAACACAAAGGAATAACGCGCCAGAAACAAGACCGTGACTCACCATCTGAATCATTGCCCCTTCAATACCTTGCTGATTAAATGAGAACGCACCCAGCGTCACAAACCCCATATGCGCAACCGAGGAATAGGCAATAAGCTTTTTCATATCCTCCTGCACCAGCGCAACCAGTGACGTGTAAACGACAGCAATGATAGAGAGAATAAATACGTAATTCGCGAAAGCGTGTGACGCTTCCGGTAGCATGGGGAGCGAGAACCGCAAAAAGCCGTAACCACCAAGCTTCAGTAATATACCCGCCAGAATCACCGAACCAGCAGTAGGTGCTTGCACGTGCGCGTCTGGTAACCATGTGTGAAACGGCCACATTGGCACCTTCACGGCAAAGGACACAAACATCGCCAACCATAGATATTTCTGAATCTCCAAGCTGAGGCTTGGCACCTGATCGGTCAATGTCGGAATATCGGTCGTGCCGAATGTGAAGTAGAGATAGAGCAACGCCAACAGAAACAATACCGAACCTGCGAGCGTGTAGAGGAAGAATTTATACGCCGCATAAATACGATTCGCCCCGCCCCAAATACCAATGATGAGGTACATTGGAATCAACACCGCCTCGAAGAAGATATAAAACACCAGAAGATCTAGCGCACAAAAAACGCCAATCACCAATGCTTCAAGCAGCAGAAAAAGCGCCATAAATTCGCGCACACGGCTGGTGATGGATTCCCACGAGCATAAAATACAAATGGGCATGAGGAAGGTGGTGAGCAGCACCATCCATAGCGAGATACCATCAATACCCACGTGATAGTAAATCTCATAGCCTTTGAACCAATTGAATTTTTCAACAAATTGATATTCAGCGCTTGAGCTATCAAATCCAGCCGCAATCACCAACGATAAAGCAAAAGTTACCAGCGTCGTAAGCAACGCCGAATAGCGCGCAAAACTATCATTCCCACGCCCAAAAACGTACGTCACAATCGCACCAACGAACGGTAAAGCAATCAGCGCTGTTAAAATATTTTCCATGTTCTAACCCAACATCACATAAACCAGCCACGAGATGAGGATAAGCAGCCCCACCAACATCGCGAATGCATAATGATAGACATATCCTGTTTGTAACGCCCCTGTGCGTTTCGCAAGCACACGACTAATATACGCCACGCCATTAGGCCCCAGCCCATCGACGATTCTTACATCACCCGTCTTCCACAACAGGTTACCAAGGCGATTAGCGTTTTTCACAAAGACTGCGTTATATAATTCGTCAAAATACCATTTATTGAGCAGGAAGCGATAAAGCGTCCCAAATCGTGCCGCCAATTTTTGCGGAATGGTTGGGCACTTGATATAGAACACATAGGCCAGCGCAATACCAGAAAGCACCACAACAAGCGGCAACACCGGCACCCATGAAGGAACGTGATGGGCAGCTTTGAGGGTATTATTCTCCGGCAGAACATAAAGCGCATTACCCCAAAATGCTTTGGTTCCTGCCACAATATCCCACAGATAATAGCCCACTGCACCGGCAATCAATGCGCCTAATACCAACGGCACAAGTGGCAATAACATGATCGGCGGTGACTCGTGAATATGTTCCATCGTGTGATGGTCTGCTCGCGGCTTGCCATGGAACGTCATGAACAATAAGCGCCACGAATAAAACGCAGTCATGAACGCTGCCGTTACACCTAGACCATATGCAACATAGCCTTGGGTAGTGCCCGCAGCAAACGCGGCCTCCAAAATCATGTCTTTTGAGAAGTAACCAGCAAACCACGGGATACCCGCCAGTGCGAGTGAGCCAATCCACATAAATGCATAGGTATAGGGAATGTGCTTCCAGATACCGCCCATTTTGCGCATATCCTGCTCGCCGCTCATTGCGTGAATCACCGATCCAGCGCCAAGGAATAACAGCGCCTTAAAGAAACCATGAGTAAAGAGGTGAAAAACCGCCGCACCATAAGCCGAAACACCGCAGGCAAAGAACATATACCCCAGCTGCGAACAGGTCGAATACGCAATCACGCGCTTAATATCGTTTTGCACCAAACCAACGGACGCGGCAAAAATCGCGGTGATTGCACCCACATACGTCACCACCAATAATGCGTTGGGCGCATATTCAAAGAGCGGCGAACAGCGCGCCACCATGAATACGCCCGCCGTCACCATCGTCGCAGCGTGAATCAACGCAGAAACAGGCGTTGGGCCTTCCATCGCGTCTGGCAACCACGTATGTAATAAGAACTGCGCGGATTTCCCCATTGCTCCCATGAAAAGCAATAGACAAATCGTGTCCATAATCGGCAGACTATAGCCAAATACGACCCATGCTGCACTTGGCGTTTCCGTTGCGAAATCTTTTGCTGCTGCAAACGTGTCGGTGAAACCAACCGTACCAAACGTGAAAAACAGCGCCGCTATACCCAGCGCAAAACCAAAGTCACCCACGCGGTTCACAAGGAATGCTTTGATAGCAGCCGCATTCGCTTCTGGCTTCGTGAACCAGAAACCAATGAGCAGATAGGAGCATAAACCAACCCCCTCCCAACCAAAGAACAATTGAATGAAGTTATCCGCCGTCACCAGCATCAACATGCAGAAGGTGAAGAGCGACAAGTAACACATGAAACGCTGTTTATGATCATCATGACTCATATAGCCGACTGAATAAATATGCACGATGGCCGAAACGGTAGTGACGAGCGTGAGCATAATTGCCGTTAGCGCGTCCAACTTCAGTGCCCAATTCACTTCAAAATCGCCCGAATGAATCCACGGCAGCACCGTAATAGTAGTACTGATATGGTGGGTAATCACGTCACCAAAAATGAACCATGCACAAATCGCGCTCACAACCATAGGTGCGCAGGTAATGACTTGTGCGGTTTTATCCGTGATATTACGTACAAACAGACCCGATACCAGCGCACCAACAAGTGGCAGAAACACACAGACAACGATAAGTTCGTTCAGTGACATGCTATCCCTTTAATGTATTAATATCGTCCACATCAATCGTGGCGCGGTTACGGAAGAATACGACCAGAATGGCAAGGCCAATCGCCGCTTCAGCAGCAGCAACCGTGAGAATCAGCATGGTGAAAATCTGCCCCGTTAAATCACCCAAATGCACCGAGAACGCAACCATGTTGATATTAACCGCGAGTAAAATCAGCTCAATCGACATCAAAATCGTGATGATGTTTTTACGATTCAAGAAAATGCCGCAAATGCCGATGACAAAAATCAATGTCGAAAGCATAACAAAATGGCTAATGCCGATGGAGCCAAATAATATATGATTCATATTATGCCCCCTGCCCTGGTTGACGTTTCACAATCTCAATTGAGTCCGCTTTTTTGCGGGTATTCTGCGTATGAATACGCTGCTTACGTACACCTTCACGCTGGCGCAAGGTCAGAACAATCGCCCCAATCATCGCTACCAACAAAATAACGCCCGCAAGCTGAAATAACGAAACATAATGCGTGTAAAGCAACAAGCCAATCGCCTCAGCATTGGTGGTCTGCGCAACATTCGGAATCGGCACTGCAGCAAGCGCAACAGGCGCTTGCGTAAATAATGACTGGTAAAGCAGTGCGCCAATTTCAATGAATAGCAAAGCAGCCACACCAAAACCAAGCGGTAGGTGTTTGATGAATCCCGCACGGAATTTCTCAAAATTGATGTTGAGCATCATCACCACAAACAGGAACAGCACCGCCACCGCGCCGACATACACAATCACCAATGTCATGGCGATATACTCAGCACCGAGTAGCACGAACAAACCTGCCGCATTAAAGAATGCGACAATCAGGAAGAAAACCGAATGCACAGGGTTACGCGCTGTAATCACCGCAAGTGCTGCTGCTACCAGCACAAACGAGAAAGCGTAAAACACAATATCTGTTATCAGAAATTCCATCACTTACCTGTATTCCGCATCGGCGGCTAAGTTGGCAGCAATAGCTGCTTCCCAGCGGTCACCATTGGCCAATAATTTTTCTTTGTTGTAAAAAAGTTCCTCACGCGTTTCCGCGGCATATTCAAAATTCGGCCCCTCGACAATCGCGTCCACTGGGCAAGCTTCTTGGCACAGACCGCAGTAAATGCACTTGGTCATGTCAATGTCATAACGGGTAGTACGGCGCGAACCGTCCTCGCGCTCTTCTGCCTCGATGCTGATGGCTTGCGCAGGGCAAATCGCCTCACATAGTTTGCAAGCAATGCAGCGTTCTTCACCATTCGGGTAACGGCGCAACGCATGCTCACCACGAAAACGTGGGCTTAGCGGCCCTTTTTCAAACGGGTAGTTAATAGTCACCGATGCTCTGAAGAACATGTATTTGAGCGTGAGCATCAGTCCGCGCAACAGCTCGAAGAGCGTGAATGATTTGATGAATGAGAATAATTTCATGAGCATCTACCTCGGCAACGTATCGGTGTAAACGAGGTAGCCAGCCGTGCCGACCACCCACAAGAGTGAAAGCGGTAAAAAGATTTTCCAACCCAAACGCATCAGCTGGTCATAGCGATAGCGCGGGAATGTCGCACGCACCCAGAGGAACACGAACAGACACGCGCAGATTTTGAGCACGAACCAGATTGGGCCTGGAATAAACTCCAGCCATTCGCAGGGCGCATACCAGCCACCTAGGAAAAGAATCGCCGTCATCGCCGACATGAGGATCATGTTCATGTACTCACCAAGGAAGAACAGCGCGAACGCCATGGATGAATACTCGACGTTGTAACCCGCAACCAGCTCGCCCTCTGCCTCTGGCAAATCGAATGGCAGGCGGTTGGTTTCGGCAAGGCCAGAAATAAAGAACACCACAAACATCGGCAACAAGCCGGAGGCAATATACCAATTCCCCGCCCCACCTGCTTGCGCTTTCACAATTTCAGATAAATTCAGCGAGCCAGCACAAAGCAATACAGTGATAATCACCAAACCAATCGACACTTCATATGAAACCATCTGCGCGCTGGAGCGTATCGCGCCCAAAAATGCGTATTTGGAGTTCGACGCCCAACCAGAAATAATAATGCCATAAACACCCAGTGATGAAATGGCGAAGAGGTAGAGAATCCCCACATTAATATCGGCAATCACAAAATCTTCGGAGAACGGCACCACCGCCCAGCCAAGCAACGCCAGCGCAAATGTAATCATCGGCGCGAGCATGAACATCACCTTGTTTGCCTGCGTTGGAATGATCGTTTCTTTGAAAATCAGCTTCAAACCATCCGCAAATGGCTGGAGTAACCCGAATGGCCCCACCACGTTCGGGCCACGGCGCAGCTGCATCGACGCGATAACCTTACGCTCAGCATAGGTCAGCATCGCCATACAAATGATAAGTGGCACGGTGACGGTCAGAATCTTACCGACCACAAGCAATGTAGGCCAAATAATTTCGACCCAAAGCGGTTCACGCATGAACTGTTCAATCATCTCCATTAAGCGGCCTTCTTATCATGCTTGAGCACGAGTTCCGTACATTGCGCCATAGTCTTGGAAGCGCGACTGATAGGACAGGTGCGATAGAAATTTTCAATCGGATAGTCAAACGGCGTCGCCGTGATTTTATCATTCAGCTTATTTTCTTTAAATGCTGCAGCAACCACATTGCCAATATTGGCGAATGTCGGATGAGCCTTCAACAATGCAGCGCGCAGCGTATCGAGCGAATGAAATGCCAGCGGCTTGCCAAGAATCGAAGCGAGTCTCGCAATGATTTGCCAATCTTCTTTGGCTTCACCCACGGGGAACACGGCGCGGAAACCTTCCTGCACACGGCCTTCGGTATTCACATAAAGCCCGTCTTTTTCGGTATAGGCAGCGGCGGGCAAAATCACGTCCGCCCGATGCGCACCAATATCGCCATGGTGGCCTTGATAAATCACAAATGCATCACCAAAATAAGTGGTATCGATTTCATCAACGCCCAATAGATAAAGCAGCTTGATGTCTTTTTTCTCCACCGCTTCGATAATACCGCCCATGTCTTTGCCACTTAGGAAACCAACATCCAGCGCACCAACACGCGCTGCTGCGTGGTGCAGCATGTTAAAGCCGTTATGGCCTTCGCGCTGGCACAGCGCACCAATCGCCTTGGCAGCAGCCAGAATCGCCGCGCCATCTTCGCGCGCCGTTGCTGAGTAGCCCAAAATCACCACTGGCTTCTTGGCATTTTTCAACGCCTCAGCCACAGGGTGCTTACCCGAAGCAATCTCTGCCAAAACCTGCGGATTATTACCAAGCTGCTCCACTGGATAGGTCACATCATACGCCGCGCC
>JBMOEL010000088.1:0-7506 GCA_049314715.1 Rickettsiales bacterium | reverse complement strand
GCCCGACTTGGGGGATACATGGGTCAAATCCTCCCGCACACCCGTAGCTGCGCATTCGGATAGGTCGAGGCCAAACCCCAATTCCTCCAACAGCCGCACTTCGAGGGCAATATAATGCGAAAGCCACTCAAACGGCTCGGCGGCTTCGGCCATGTGATTTAAAAACTCCTCCACCGCATCATAGAGTGCGGGGTGCGGGTCATGCTCCGGCAGCGTCGATTTCAATAGCGAACACAGCGCGCCAAGCGTGGTGAGCTTGAGCCTATCCGCCATCACCCGCGCCACAATTCCCGTTTCGACTTGTAACTGCAGCTTGCCCAAATGTTCCTGCAAGCGCGCATTCCAATGTACCTCGGCGATGTTCCCGCACTCCATATCCGCACGGTTACGCTTGCTCAGCGCGCCCTTGCAGATACCTTTATAAATACCATGCTCGCGCGATAGCACCGTTACGATAGCGTCGTTATCGGCGAATTTCATCGCCTCGAGTACAATTGCCCTATCGCGCCACTCAACCATGATTCAATCCCAACATGCGATACACTTCAGGATTATCTTTCCAATCTTCGCGCACTTTCACGAACAGGAACAAGTGAACCTTTTGCTCCAACGCTCTGCTAATTTGCTGGCGCGCCGCCGCGCCGATTTCTTTTATCTGCGCGCCGCCCTTGCCCAGCACAATCATCTTTTGGCGTTCATTCTGCACCACGATAATTTGGCGAATCTCTACCGAGCCATCGGCGCGCTCTTTATATTCTTCCGTCTCCACAAATAACGTGTAGGGCAGCTCTTCACGCAAACGCAAAAAACACTGCTCACGCGTAAATTCAGCCGCCATGAAACGCACGGGAATATCGGTCAATTCATCCTCAGGGAAAAGCCACGGGCCAGCAGGAACTTCCTTAGCCATGACTTCCAGCACATCAATAATCCCGTCTTTTTTCAGTGCTGAAATCATAAAAATATCTTTGAATGGCGCACGCTCTTTGAACCATGTCCCAAGCTCCAAAAGCTTGGCCTTATCTTCCAAAATATCGACTTTGTTGAGCACTAGATAAAGCGGCTTGCCAGAGCCCTTCACCTGCTCCAGCATTTGCTCCGTCTCATCATCCGGCGTGCGTTTCACGTCATGCATGAACAGCACAATATCCGCCTCACCCGCCGAACCCCATGCGCGTTCTACCATTGCTTTTTCCAAGCGCTGCTTGGCGCGGAACACACCCGGAACATCGACCAGCACCAATTGTGCGTTATTGTGAATGCACACACCCGTGATGCGCGAGCGCGTCGTCTGCGCCTTGGGGGTGACGATGGAGATTTTCGTGCCAACAAGCGTGTTGAGCAAGGTCGATTTACCGGCATTTGGCGCGCCAATCAGCGCCACAAATCCGCAACGTGTTTCTGGTTTCATGCCTCAACTATAAGCCCTGCGCCCGCCCCCGCAACTTAATAACTTGAAAACACACTGTGCGGCCCTATGGTTGTTTCATGTTGTTTCTCAAACGCACACTCCGCGATTTCCTGAAGCTCGAATCCGCGGGCGGCATTGTGATGCTCGCCGCCACCGCGCTGGCGCTATTCGCGGCGAATAGCCTATTCGCCGAGAGCTACCAATCCCTCATCCATACCCATATCAACCTCGGGTATGACTGGCCGCTCAAACTTTGGGTCAGCGAAGTGCTGATGGTGGGTTTCTTCCTCGCCGTCGCGCTCGAGCTCAAACGCGAAATGGTCGAGGGGGTGTTAAGCAAGCGCGAGCAAATCGCCCTGCCTCTGCTGGCTGCATTGGGCGGCATGGCCATTCCCGCGCTGATTTATACCGCCATTAATTCGGGCACGCCCTATCTGCATGGCTGGGCGATTCCCAGCGCCACCGATATCGCCTTTGCCATCTGCGTGCTCACGCTCGTGGGGCGCGGCGTGCCGCCGGCAGTGAAAATTTTCCTGCTCGCCATTGCGATATTTGATGATCTGGGCGCGATTCTGATTATCGCCTTTTTCTATAGCGGTATTAAAAGCCTCGTGGCACTCGCACTGGTCGGTGCGGGCATTGCCGCCCTCGCCCTGCTAAACCGCGCCAAAATCCAGCGCATCGCGCCATATTTGCTGGTCTGTGTCTATCTCTGGTTCTGTTTGCATGAGGCGGGGGTGCACACCACTATCGCGGGCGTGCTGACGGGCATCTTCATGCCCACCAAAGGGGCGGAGGGGAAATCCGCGGTGGATAGGTTGCTGCACGCCATTCACCCCTATGTTGCCTTTGGCATTATGCCGCTATTCGCATTCGTGAGTGCGGGTGTTGGGCTTCAAGGCCTGTCGTTAGAGCAGGCACTCGCGCCCATTCCGCTCGGCATTATGTTGGGGTTATTCGTGGGCAAACAAATCGGTATTTTCGGCACCACATGGCTCTGCATTAAAAGCGGCATCGCCGCCATGCCCGAAGGCGCAAGCTGGAAATATATTTACGGCGTGTCGATATTAGCGGGGGTTGGCTTCACCATGAGCCTATTCATCGGCCTCCTCGCCTTCACCGACCCCGCGCTGCAAGACGAAGTGAAAATCGGCGTCCTCGCTGGCTCATTGCTCTCAACGATTTGGGGAGCGGTGGTTCTCAAATGGGCGCGGCGCTAAGTCCGTCATCGCCTGAATCTTTGATTCTAGGGCGATCCATGGATTCCCCTAGAATTTGCAAATGCAAATTCGGGGAATGACGATTGTTGTTTGTCACCCCGTCGCATGACGGGGTCTGCGCCTACTTACTTAAAAAAGAAAAGCGCGGATGCCGTCATAAAGACGGCATGACAATTAGAGATACCAACCAAAAATTTGTTTTTCTAGTGCATATTCAGTAATAACATGATTCTTTTTTAGATACTTAGGCATTACATGATTTAGACAATAATCTATGCCATCTTTTTCGTTTTTTACTAAACTAAACCACTCTTTCTCAGATGAGGACCAAATAGCATTTTGCTCAAGGACTCTGTGAAGAAATTGACATCCATCTGCAATTTGCACCCACATCTTAGCAGCCTGATTTTCTAGTTCTTTATTTTTCTGAGCTATACCATCTGAGCGCATTATCAAAGCCGCTAAAAGGAACCAAGAAACCCTTCTTTTTTTAATTTCATCCTCATTTTGGCGTTCAGATAGCATCTTTATCAATTCTTCAATATTAGTTGCTGTAGATTCATCTCCTCTCTCCTTAGCTATAATCATCATAGATGATCTCATTACTGATAAATTCATGTATGCTACAGCAATCATTGATCCAGACGAAGGCTCACCAGATTTTATTGAACCCAAAACAGTCTCAACAAACTGATTATCGTTCATATCTAATAACATTTTTGAGAAAGGCTGAGGCTTCTTCTTCAGAAATCCGAACATATTTATTCCCCCGTTTTATACTTAATTATTCACGCATCCACCATCCCCATCGCAACCGCCTCGGCAACCTTAATCCCATCCACACCTGCGCTGAGGATTCCACCTGCATAGCCTGCGCCTTCGCCTGCGGGGTAAAGCCCGCGCGTGTTGATGCTTTGATAGGTTTCATGATCGCGCTTAATGCGTATCGGCGCGCTGGTGCGGGTTTCTACGCCTGTGAGCACCGCATCCGCCATATCATAGCCTTTGATTTGGCGGCCAAACACGGGCAGCGCTTCGCGGAAGGCTTCCATCACAAAATCGGGCAAGCATTTCGCCAAATCCGTCGGCGTCACGGCGGGCTTGTAGGAAGGTATGACTTCACCAAGCGAAACGGAAGCTCGCCCTGCGAGCAAATCACCCACCAGTTGCGCGGGCGCATTGTAATTACTGCCACCGGCGACAAACGCCGCCGACTCCCACTTGCGCTGAAAATCAATGCCCGCGAGGGGATGGTCGGGGTAATCCACCTCCGGCGTAATGCCCACCACGAGGCCGGAATTGGCGTTGCGCTCATTGCGCGAATACTGGCTCATGCCATTCGTGACTACGCGCCCTTCCTCACTCGTCGCCGCAACTACGGTTCCACCAGGGCACATGCAGAAACTATAGACATCGCGGCCATTTTTCGCGTGATGCACCAGCTTATAATCCGCCGCACCCAGAATCGGGGTACCCTTGCATTTGCCGTAGCGCGCTTCGTCGATAATGCTTTGCGGGTGCTCAATCCGCACGCCGATGCTGAAAGGCTTCGCCTCCACATAGACACCCCTATCATACAGCATCTTGAACGTGTCGCGCGCGCTATGCCCCACGGCCAGCACTACGTGATTCGCGGCAATATGCTCACCATTTTCCAACACCACGCCCTGAACACTGCGTGTTTGGCCTTCTATTTTTATGTCTATGTCCGTGACGCGACTTTGCCAGCGATACTCCCCGCCCAATTCCTCAATCGTGCGGCGCATATTCTCGACCATCTTCACCAAACGAAACGTGCCGATATGCGGGTGCGCTTCATAGAGAATATCGGGCGGCGCTTCGGCCTTCACGAATTCCATCAGCACTTTGCGCCCTAAATGGCGCGGGTCTTTGATTTGGCTATAGAGCTTGCCGTCGCTGAATGTTCCTGCCCCGCCCTCACCAAATTGGACGTTTGAGCCTGCATCCAGAATTGATTTGCGCCAAAATCCCCATGTGTCCTTGGTGCGTTCGCGCACGACTTTGCCGCGCTCTAATATAATCGGCTTGAAACCCATCTGCGCTAATATCAGCGCCGCGAAAAGTCCGCACGGCCCCGCGCCAATCACAATTGGCCGCAGCTTCAAATTTTCGGGCGCTTTAGTGACATGGCGATATTCCATGTCCGGAGTGGTCTTCACGTTTTGGTCTTTAGTGAATTTCTTGAGAATCGCCGCTTCGTTCTTCACTTCGCAATCGAGTGTATAAACGAGCAATATGTTGGGCTTCTTGCGCGCATCATTGCCGCGCTTGAACATCGCGCACGAAATCAAATCCGCTTTGGCAATGCCAAGCTTGGCCAGCACCGCCTGCTCAATGGCTTCGGGCGGGTGATCAAGCGGCAGCTTTATTTCGGTCAGGCGAATCATAGGGCAGTCTTATACCGTTGGAATCTGGGCAAAAATAGAAATTTCTTGTTTCAAAGCGTTATTCTGCTAACAAACGCCGCTTGTGCGGATTGGTGGTCGAGTGCCAGCCATTCGGCACTTGAGAATAATGATTCAACCACGAGGAGCCACTCCCTCGCGGTAGTGCGGACAGGTGACCGAGTGGTTGAAGGTACCAGTCTCGAAAACTGGCATAGGGGCAACTCTATCGAGGGTTCGAATCCCTCTCTGTCCGCCATTTATATTTCCAAGACATGAGGCCAACAGGCCGTCTTGGAAATATAAATGATGATAATGGGATGAGAACGCAGTTCGACTCGAGAGCTAACAAGCTCGAGAGAGGCGAGCGCAGCAAGCCAATCCCTCTCTATTAACATTCAAACACGAAACCACACCATGAAATCTTCCCGCTTTTTCCCATTGATTCTTATTCTCTTCGTTGCGTTGCTCGGCGGCTTTGTTGTTTACCAACAATACCACGCACAACGCGGTGATTCAGAAAGCCTGTGGTTTACCAAAAACAATGCGACAAAAAGCACGATTGGCAATGAACCCATTCTCAAAGAATGGCGCGTGACGATTAATAGCGACCAACACACGAACGAACCACGCGGTACCGTGTTTGAATGGAAAAGCAAGGACGGTGCTCTGCAATGTGGCGCTGGCTTTGTCTATTCCATTGGCAGTCACGCATTTTCTAACCAGAATCAATTAGAGTTCTGGTGCCATGATGCTAAGCAAAAGCCCCTCACCTTCACCACGCTGCCTCGCCCGAAATCAGATTTTCCGCAAAGTTATGTTGGTAATATCAATGGTGAACTTTACGATTACACCACGCACCGCGTGTTTGATTTTGATTGGAATGTATGGCGTGAAATCAGCAAGCAAGACTGGACAGATATTGGTGGCGCAGTGCCTTATGTGTTCCAGATAACAGATAAAAAACCCATCGTTATTGCTACTGACTATAAAAATTGTGGTGGATTATCGCTCTTCTCACCCAAAGGCTATGTCGGCACCCTTCCAACGGGCACTGATTTCAGCTCTGCCATTATTTGGCGTGGCGCGCTTTATGCGAACGTCAATCGGCAGATTTGGCGTGCGCAACTCCCCACATCCACCCATGCGCTGGACGGACAATGCCACCCCCTCACCTACGACATCGTGAGTAACCGTTCCGATTGGGCCTATACGTTCTTTCCGCTTGAAGACACGCTATATTACGGTGGATCGGTTGATATTGATGGCGGCAAGCGTAATGCATGTGCACGCTTGAATCGATGGGATGAAGCAACGAAACAATTTGTTCCCCAGCCAATCACGATAGATGGCGAGTCGTGCGAAGGTGAAAACATCACCGAATATTATAGCTTCACCCCTTATCAAAAAGGCGGGCTTGTTGGTAATTTCCCACACGGTGGCTTAGTGTATCACGACGGTACTAAAGCAGCGATGAGCAAGCTTGCCTTAGCGACGAAAGATGACTTTGGTTATGAAAATGGTACGTTTTATCGTGAATCACAGACTGTGCTGTCAGCTTATGGCAACATCTTTGTGGGCATGTTCCCTTGGGCAGAATTCTTTGCCATTAATCCTGAAACCGACACATCCACCATTCAGCGCCTTATCACCCACCCAGAAAAAGCGAGAGGCGAAGCGCCTTACATGAAAGATGCGCCAATGACCGCAGGCAATGTTCCCGACCCCACCCATTGGGGCCAGCGCATCACGCGCGTGACTGTACTAAACGGCAAGTTATGCGCCAGCACTGGCAATAAGCGCGGTAAGCGCTACAGCGCAGCGGAGTTCCCGAACCTTACAGAAGAAGAAACGCTCGATTATGGCAAAGTCTTTTGCGCCACACTGCCTAACCACACCATGGCCGCGCATCAGATTGCCGCAAAGGGCACTTTGCGTTTTGTGGTCGGTAAAAATCACCTGATGATTTTTGAAAACGACAGATTGATTGCTTATAATACAGTGAATCTCACGCCACAGCAGCGACAGTCGTTGGATACAGATGACGGCGAACTTACAAAGGGTACTGGCAACTACGGCGCGTTCAAAGGTGTACTGAAGTTTTGATTGCCACCATCAAAGCCTACACCTAAGCTGCCAAGATGACAGTTGCAGGCTCACAGATACTCTTCATCGCTCCCACGCGCATCGGCGATGCCGTGTTAGCAACATCCTTGCTAGAGCATATACGCCTTACGCATCCTAGTGCGCAGGTAACGATTATCGCCAGCCCGTTTTCTGCGCCATTATTTAGCGGTTACCCAAACCTCAACGCGCTGCATATCGTAGACAAACAATCATTCAGTCGTCATTGGCTGCGTATTTGGAAAGTAGCCGTCGCCACACAATGGAGCGAAGTGTGGGATATGCGAGGCTCAGCACTTGGCTATCTGTGCGCCACACGTAAGCGCTACATATTCAAATCCACCCT
>JBMOEL010000087.1:0-7808 GCA_049314715.1 Rickettsiales bacterium | reverse complement strand
TTCTGGGCGCGGATAAATACGCTGCCCGATTCGGCGTAGTAATCTGCCCAGCCGCCAGCCACTTACCCATTTCTGCAATGAACTCGCGTGAGCTGTAGCCGCGTGGCTCGAGCTTATTGGCGATTTCGAGAATTGTGTGGTCGCAGGCTTGCAGCTCTTCTTCATCGATATAGGTATCATAGATACGGTCGATGTAGAGGTCGCGCAGGAACTTGTCGTCCTGCCCGTGTGCGTTGCCGTGGTAGTGCTTGAAGCCAAGCGCTTCGAAGAAGTCCATATCCACGATGCTCGCGCCGGTTGCTACAATCGCGTCCACCATATTAAAGCGAATCATGTCCGCATAAAGCTTCATGCAGCCGCCTGCGCTGGTTGAACCAGCAAGGGTGAGGATGATGCTGCAATCTTTATCCGCCAGCATCTGGTTATAGATGCTCGTTGCGCGCGCGAGGTCGCGGCTGGTGAATGACATATTCGCCATCTGGTCGATGATGGGGCGTGCATCGAACGAGGTGATATCGATATGCTCGACGGTCTTACTCAGCAATTGTGCTTTCGCGTTCGATTTAGCTTTCGGTTGTGCAGTCATAGCGCTCTCCTTCGCGGAATTCTGTGGTATCAAAAATGTGGGGGTTATTTACGCCGAAGCCACGTTGTATGCAACCTCATATTCAGGCTGCAACAGGCGGTCTGGGCGGTACATGCTCATTAGCGGCTCGTCGCGCACAGCAATCACCTGATTGCTGATGGAAAAACCGTTAAAGCGCGTTGCCATGGTACGACCATACGCACCCAACTGACCAATCTCGAGGTAGTCGCCTTCGCGCACATCCTCGGGTAGGTAGAAGGGGCCTTTCATGAAATCCATCGAGTCGCAGGTCGGGCCGTAGAAGCTGAACGGGCGCAGATCATTCGACACATCCGAACGCAACACGCGCGCAGGGAAGATGAACTTCGGCACACCTGCATCAAACAACGAACCATAGGTTCCGTCATTGAGGTACAGGAAATCACCCTTGCGCATTTCCACACGCACCACCACCGCACCTGATTCTGCAACCAGCGCACGGCCAGGCTCGGCCAGTAATTCGCAACCATGTTGTTTTACAAGGTCACGTGTGTTGTCGTGAATCGCGCGGAAGAAGCTCGCCATATCAGGCGGGTTCATGCCTGGATACATGGAGGGGAAACCACCGCCCACGTCGAACGAGTCGATTTTCACGTTGGCAACTTTCACCACTTTCTTCGCCATCTGAATCGCCATGCGATAGGCATCAGGGTGCATACACTGCGAACCCACATGGAAGCATACGCCTGCATGTTTCGCCACCGCACGCACGGCTTGGAGCAGAGCAGGGGCTTTGTCAGTCGGCGCGCCGAACTTGTCAGAAAGCGTCAATTCCGCATGGGTATTAGGAATCGCCACGCGTACATGCAGCCCAAGGTCAGTAGCATTGCCCGTTTCTTCCAGAATTTTCGCCAGCTCTTCCGTGCTATCGAGCGAGAAGTTGCGCACGCCATATTTCGCATAGGCATCACGAATCGCTTGGCGTGATTTCACCGTATGCATGAAGAACAGCTCTGCATCGGGAAGCAGGCCGCGCACCATGGCAACTTCATGCAAGCTGGCAACGTCAAACGTGCGAATACCATTCGCCCATAAGTCGCGCAATACATGCTCGTCAGGATTAGTTTTCACTGCGTACATCACGCGGCCTTTGAAGCCACGCGTAAACGATTCCACGGCACGTTTAAGTGCATGGGCACGATAGATAACTACAGGATGCTCGGGCTGTAAGGACTTTACAGCAGAATCAGTCGTTGCGTAATTGCGCATGTCATAAACCCTCATTAGTACGTTAACCAAAACGCACCAGCAAACCTTGCGACGGATTTATGACAGCAGTGCCAAGGTCACCTTGCTGGATCGGTTTTTTGAAACCTACCCCTCTAGGGATCTCTACACGCCATGGGATTTGCGGCTGGGTCCAATTATATACAGATTGTGGATTTGTAAAGTAAAAATTACATTACGGAATGTTACAGGCGGGTCGTGCAAAGTTACTGATGCATGGATGCGCCGCGTAGCCCTCAAGGCGAGCCGCGAAGCGAGGGGGTCTGGGCGGCAGCGTGCTGCCCCCAGCGCGACGAAGTTGCACTAACTATTCCTTGGTTTCCTTCACATGCGTTCTATCAACGCCCATCGCGAATTCACCGCGCACCACGCCATATTCTTCATCCGCACCGGTACGCAGCTTCGGCAGCTTCACCGAGTTGTTGTTGGTGATGAAGGCGTGGTAAGGCAGTTTGCGTACATGGCTGAAGAGTAGCGTTGCGGCTAACATGAATGTCAGCGCCGAAGCCAGGAAGAACCCGTAGCCATAATATTCATAGCCCATTTGCATGAATACCAGCGTGAGTAGTGTGTTCGAAACGAAGTAGAAAATAAACACCCACATATTGTTACGGCGGCAGTCGAAGTAGGCGAGAATAATCGTCGCAAACAGCAGCAATACTTGGAAGAATGAGCCAAGCACCCCAAGGCGGAAAATCGCCAGCTGCATAAAGAACATGCCGATTTTATCGAAAATTTGTGGGGCAAGCAGAATCACCAGCAGTGCGATTGATCCCTGCAACAACATCGTGTTACGGCCACCTTCGAGAATACTTTCAATGATTTTGCTATGGAAGCTCAAGATACGGCGCATCGAGGCGTGCGCCAGAATGTTACCGTAAAATTTACGGTAATGGTTGAAGAATGACGTCTCCACCGAGAACACGAAAAGCGCAAGTGACGGCAGAATCGTCATGGCGGCCATGAACATCGCGCTGTCATAGTCAGGGTAGAAGCGCATGCGGGTGGGAAGCTCGGTGGCTTCGGGCGCGTACCACATAATCCATTTATCGATCCACAGCGCCATGTTGTAGAAGAAACCGCCCACGGCGAGTTCCCAATACTTGCTCCAAAAGGGCTTAAGGGCGAATTCCGTGGTGAGCTTATAGGGATATTCCGCAAAGATACGGCCCGCGAGTAAGAATACAATAACAGCCAGACCTACGTTATAGCCGCATACTAATCCTGCAGCGGTTTGTTCGCTCAGGAAGCGCGCACAGACTATCGCCACCACCATACCAATCAGATAGGCACGCGTTACTGCCGAGAAGTCCTTGAGCGCGGTAAGGTAAACCGAAAGCAACCACACGCCTGCAATCAAGAACATGTTGGAAAAACCAGCAAGGCGCAGGCTCAAATTCATATCAAAATAATAGACATAGAAAAACAGCGCGACAGGCAGGTTAAACGCGAACACCAAAATCATGCTTTCCAGCATGACGGTAGGGGTGGTGGTCACGTTGCGCACGTGGATCTGGTCGGCCAGATAGCGCGTCATAATCATGTAAACAGGCGCAGAAAGCGCCAGCGAGAAGGAGAAGTTATAAACTATCACACCGCGGAAATTCATGAACTCCATATCCGCAGAGCCACCATAGAAATAGGTGGTGAAGGCCAGTGCAATCACGGTGAAAAGCCACGGCCCAGCAATCGCGAATGCTGAGTGGATATAGGCACCTGCAACGCCAAGAAGATCGTCACGTCGTGCAAGTTTATTGAGCTCAAAACCAATACCAGCCATTACGCTCTCCTTAAATACTGGGCGTATAAATTACGATAGGCCTGATGTTGGATGGCCTGATTATAATACTGCTCCATACGTGTGCGAATCGCTTTGCTCGCCGCTTCATAGCGCGCATTGTCCGATAATAGCGCATAGATTGCTTCGGCGGTTGATGCGGGTGAAGCGAGGGGAGTCACGATACCACCTGCACCCAAATGCGGTTCTTCTTCCGAGACACCTTCAATCAGTTCACGGCACGCGCCTACATCGGTTGCGACAATCGGCACGCCTGCAGCACCTGCCTCAAGTATCACGAGTGGTTGCGCTTCGGAAATACTGGTGAGCACGAGAATATCGATATTGGGAATATAATCATCCACCTTCGATTGGCCCGTGAAGACGATGTTATTATCAAGGCCCAAAAGCTGTACGAGATTCATACATTCATTGAAATAATCCTCATCTTCGTCGGTCGGCCCAATCACATAGGCGCGAATGTCAGGCGCGAATTGCTTGGCAAGACCGACGGCGCGAATATAGGTTTTAATGTCTTTAATCGGTACGACACGACCAATCAAACCAATGGTTGGTGTTGCCTGTCTGCGATGGCCGAGTGCAGCAAAGCGGCGAATATCCACACCGTTTGGAATAATCATCATCTTCGCAGGGTCGGCGCCATCTTCAATCTGTGGCTTCTGGTTGCCTTTGAACAGCGTAATAATCGTGTCACACGCCTGATAGCACACATGCGAGAAGTTGTTGATCGAATCAATCCACATATCGCGCAAATCGCGGCGTGGTTTTTCTATCGTCAGCGCTTTCGACGACGTTGCTTCCAACCAATCTGCGGCCGTGACTTCGATACGGCGCTCGTTGGTGTAAATACCATGCTCGGTAACGAATACGGGCTTGTTGGTTTCGAGCTTGGCGCGCGCTGCCATGAGACCCGCATAGCCCGTGGACATGGCGTGGTAAATATCTGCCTGCGGCAATGGCGCGAGTAGAATTGAGTATAGGCCGCCGACAATCGCGCGGTACGACCAGAAATAATCGAGGAAGGAATGGTCGGTGAACCCTGCTTCATAAAGATCAACCAGTTGCTTCCATGCTTCTTCACGATCGAGCAGAATCTCGGTGCCAAGTTGTGCGCGCACCGAATCGAGCACGTCGATAATCGTTTTCATTTCGCGCAGTTCCATCGGGCGTTCACCTGTGAGATGCGCAAGTGGCTCACGCAGTGCTTGGTGAATGCGGCGTGCCGAAAGTGCGTTAATGTCTGAGCCTTTGGGCAGGTCGTTAAGTGTAATCGTCGTCAAGCCAATCACGTTATTGGGCAGGTCGTATTTCAGCTCCAGCTCCGCCTCACGCGGTACAATCGCCAATAGGTGAAAGCTCAAATGGCTTTGCTCTTGAATCAGGCTGTGTGCCCAGCCAGAAACGCCGCCCGTCACGTAAGGGTACGTTCCTTCAAGTATCAAACACACATCCGCTTTTTGGCCAACCGCTTTCATGCTTCTCATTCCTTTTTACGCTACTTGCATCCACATATTTACTGCGTCGCGCACATCACGTGGCAAATCTTCTTGCGCAACAATTCCGCGACCGTGTTCCAAAATCGTCCGGCGCAATTCACGGAAATGGCCAAGACGGAACAAGCACTCAAAATGCCACAACATCATATTCTTCACATTCCAGCCGCAATCAACCGCATGGCGGAACCATTCAGACGCTTCTTCCCACTGCTTATTGCGATAGAGCAGTCGGCCAATCGCCACCCATGCTTCTGCGTTGTTCGGGTCTTGTTGCAGGAACGCTTTGTAGGTTTCGGTGGCGCGACCACGGTTATTCTTTTCAAGCTCAGGGTCAAGAATGCCGGTGAAGGCGTAATCATCAAAGAACTTGGCAAGCGCCATGGTGAGATAGGGATTCTTTGGCTCTTTCGCGCGCGCTTCTTCAATGCGCTCCAGCTTACGCATAAAGTCTTTTTCAATTTTCGCAACGGCTGTAGCGGCTTGTACGCGAATCGTATTGCTTGGGTCTTTGAGCGCTGCTTTGAACGCAGGCGACAAACGTGGGTGGAAACGCGACGTCATTTTCGCCAACGCGCGGCGCTTTTGATTTTCCGAGCCCAAACGCATCACATCGAGGAATGGCATGACACCATAATATTGTGGGTTTTCGTCAATTCCCTCAAGGATATCGTCATAGATTTTTTGTGGTTCGGTAGGGTTATCGGTAGGGAAAATACTCTCATACCATTCTTTGAATGGTTGGCGGTTTTGACTCATTATCACGAAGCAAATATAGCCGAATAATGCACCCGCTGTTCCAAAAATGCCCGTCATGAAACTGACGATGGAGAGGATGGCCAGATGCTGCACATCCATGCCCTTGCGATACTGCGCGTAGGTAATCATCGCCGTCACGCAGCTTACTGCGAGATGTAAGATAATCGGAATCATGGGCCACATTTTGACGCCGAGCAGCAGATAAAGATTGAAGGCATGAACAAGCGTCAGCACCAGCGCCAGCACAATAAACAGTCCATTAGTCGCTGTCGCGCTATCAATCGTATTGAGGTCGTGCACATCCTCCTCGCGGAGCACATCCTCGACATACTGCGTATAATCGATAGGGGCTGTATTATGCGGCTTCATGAATCACCTGCACGATATAGCTGAAGGTCACGTCGCCATGCCCCTTGAGATGGCGCTCCATATCCTTGGCGATTTTATCGCGCACGATATTGGCACCTGCTTGCTTGGCGGAAGGCAAGAGAATCGAGTATTCCTCACCATCGGTTTGATAGTCAAACGCAAGGTCAACGTTACGCAATGCGCTGCGCACCGACTCACCAATCTGGCGGGCGATGGTAACACGCTGCCCATCATCCAGCGACTGCGCATTATTGAGCTTAATCACCAGCATCGACAAATCAAAGCCCACGCGTTTCGCGAGTTTTGCTAGATAATCACTTTGGCGTTTGAAGTAGTTATAGGTGAGCATATTGCGCTCAGGATTCACCATCGCGTCCGACTTTACGGTCTGGTAGTTGCGTGCATTGATGAGTGCCGTACCAATCCACTCGCAGAGCGCGCGGAAGGTTTCCACCGTGTTAAGGCTCATGGTGATGAAATCCATCTGCTCGACTTTGAGCATACCCACCACGCGCTTACTGTCAGGGTCATACACAGGGCCCGCCATCACGCCTTGGCCGCTTAGAATCTGTTCATGCTCTTCATTCGCAATAATCAGCGTTTGCTGTTGGGCTACGACTGCTTGATAGAGTGGGCTGTAGGAATCAATTTCCTGAGCGTAACTATCGGTGGTTTGCCAACCATGCAAAATGGTTGCTGAGAGTTTGCTGTCATGGAAAATATAGAGCGAGAATTTTTGTGGCCCAAGCACCGACTTCACAAGACGCTCAACACCCTGCATCACGGCTTTGGGGTCAAGTGTTTCCACTGACTTGGCAGCACGATATGCTTCGATGCTAGATGTAAGCTGTCCCGCCACCTGAACTTCAAGTGCTTCCTTGCGTCCTTTGACGAATTTATAGGAGTCTGAAATCAGATCCTCGCGTGTGCTGGATTCTTCAAGTTCACGCATTAGATTATTACGCTCGCGAATATGGCGCTGACGCAATTCACCAATAATCCAACCCACCATAAACCACAAAATAGGATTGATGAGGATGTTATAAAGGAAGTCATAACGTTCAATACCCGCAGGCTGCTCTGGCATAGCGCCAAACAGATAGAATACTGTCGACATACCCGCAGCAAACAGCGCCTCATTCGTGCCATACTGAACGCCAATGAGCAGCACGACAATCCAGAATGGATGGGGATTCACGTCAAAGAAACGATCGCCATTAAATAGCGCAATGTCGAGCACGGTGAGAATCACCAGCATCAAAATCGTCTCTACAATGGCCGAGACTCTAAGCCCTAATACTTTACGTTGATTGCGTTGCATGATGTGAATCCTTCTTCTTAGAATTTATACTGAACATGCGCGCCAACATTGGTCGCATTGTTATTCGAGTTGTTTGATTCCACGCCGTAGCGTGCGCGAACGCCTGCTTCTACCGTGTCGGTAATGTCTTGCGTCAAGCGGCCCTCAACCACTGGTCCGCCCGCACCCAGGCGGTCATACGCATAACCTGCTTGCACCAAGCCATGCGTGCTGGGC
>JBMOEL010000086.1:0-7915 GCA_049314715.1 Rickettsiales bacterium | reverse complement strand
CGAGCCGCCAGATGCTGCATGAGATTGGCCGTGAACCAACACCAGAAGAATTGGCAGAACGCCTCGTGATGCCTTTGGACAAGGTGCGCAAGGTAATGAAAATCGCTAAGGAGCCTGTGTCGCTCGAAACCCCTGTGGGTGACGAGGAAGATTCGCACTTAGGTGATTTCATTGAGGACAAGAACGCGATCTTGCCGCTCGATTCAGCGATTCAAAGTAATTTGCGCGAGGTGACGACGCGGATTTTGGCGTCCCTCACCCCACGTGAGGAGCGTGTACTCCGCATGCGTTTCGGTATCGGTATGAACACCGACCATACGTTGGAAGAAGTCGGCCAGCAATTTAGCGTAACGCGTGAACGTATTCGTCAGATTGAGGCTAAAGCGCTACGTAAACTGAAGCACCCAAGCCGCAGCCGCAAGATGAGAAGTTTCTTGGATAATTAGGTCTATCTTCCTGCGCCAGCAGCGCTGCGGTCTTTGTTCTCTTCGAGGCGTTTGTTTAGCCCCATCGCAATCGCAGTGTCGTCTGGGGTTTCTTGGGTAATCTTAACATCACGGAACACTCCAGCATCACGAAGTGTATTGGCTAATGCGGCAATATTATTTTTTATTGCGGGGTCATTTTGTGCTTCGAGGAACGCTCTCACTTCTTCTCTGCTTACGCTACCATCACGACTCGTATCCATCGCGTTAGCCAGTGCTACAGCATCTCCATCGTCGATTCTTCCGTCCCTAACTGCTTCACCTTTTGAATTTGCAATATCGAATGCAATGTTTACCGTATTCTGAGTAGAAGGAATTGGCGCTGGTTCTGGAGTTGGTACACCTGCGCCTACAGCGAAAGTTCTAAAGCCAAGCGCTCCCCTCATTTCCTCCTCTGACATGGTACGAATGCCAAATTCTCTGAAACTATTGTTTATTCTTTCTTGAGGTACACCTGCTGCACGAAGCTGCAGTACTGCTCGCTGCTCTAATACAGCGGCTTGTCTTAATCTATCAGGTGCAGGAGTTCTATCATCATCTAATATCGCGCCATGATCTGTTTGGAGATTTCCTAGGCTAGTAGTAAGCCCAGCTTGTGTGTCGTAAACGTTAACATCTTGTCCATTTACTATTGTGTAGTAGCGTGTTTCGTTGCCTGAGTTGTTTGCTCTTCTAATGATTATTGGAGTGCCGTCATCTGTTGCCAGTGTCGTTCCGTTAGTACGCGCACTGACTACAAGCGGATCATCTTCATTGATAATCGTTAATTCGTTGAGTCGTAATGTGCCATTGTCATTATAAATTGCTGTTGGATTGCTTGCGCTGTATGTCGTATTTGCATCAACAAATTCTGCGCTGGTTATTGCACTCATCAATTCTTTTCTTGCGGCTATCTCTTTTTGTTCTTGCGCGATGAGGTTCTGAAGGCCTCGATTAAAACTCTCGCGCAAGTCATTTGCTTGTACGATTTGTGTAATCTTGCTTAGTACTGAATCCAGAGTGTTAGGAGTAAGTCTGCTACTACTAACAAGGCTCTCTAACTCAGCCTTAATATCTGACGGTAAGCCAGGATGAGCGCGTATTGCTTCCGCGACCGCTGCTTTAGCTGCTTCGATGCGGTAATTAATTGCATGTAACTGTAGTATGTCTTCTGCCATAACGTTAATAGTACGTTCGCGGGCTTAACAAACCGTTAATTTGTTTCTAAAATGCGATAGGGTTAAATTATCTAAAATGCTGGATAATTTCAGGGTAGGGAGCGCTTGTTTTACGTGCCAATCTATGGCTTGCTACTCTGGGGGTGAAGCATGGCCACAGTGATTGCCTATCTCATAAGTTTTTCGATGGCGTTTTTGCTGTTCGTCGTGCAGCCGATGGCCACCAAAATCATCCTTCCCCAATTTGGGGGGACGCCTGCCGTGTGGAACACGGCGATGCTGTGTTTTCAAGTGCTGCTATTACTTGGCTATCTCTATGCCCATTTTTTGACCAGTTTGCTAAGGCCACGCGCACAAATCATCACCCATGCAGTGTTGATCGTGTTGGCCTGTGGTCTATTACCGATTGCGTTTATCGCGCCAGATGCAGCGGCGATTTCACATACACCGATTCGCAGCCTTGTGTGGCAGTTATTGCAGGGCGTTGGCATTCCGTTTTTCTGTGTAGCGGCGACCGCACCGTTGTTGCAACGCTGGGTGAGTTATTCGCGCACCTCGCTCGCCGCCAAGCCCTATGTGCTTTATAGCGCGAGCAACTTGGGTTCGATGTCGGCATTGATTGGTTATATTGTGTTGATTGAGCCGAATGCGCCTGTATCACTGCAAATGACTGGCTGGGGCTACGGGTTTATACTTGTATCGGCACTGTTGATTGCGTTTGCGTATCGCACGAGTGGGCGGGTGGATGTGCCGCGTGGGCAGGGCATGGGCTGGTCGGATGTGCCTGCCAAACGCTCGTTGCTATGGATTGCATTGGCATTCATTCCATCCAGCTTATCGCTTGGCCTTACGACGCATATTACGATTGATATTGCCTCGGTGCCATTCTTTTGGGTGCTGACGTTTGCAATGTATCTGCTCAGTTTTGTCGATGCGTTTGCCGCCAAGCCGCGCTGCGTGCCGTTTGCTAAGCGTGTTGCGCCATTTGTGGCGGTGCTGTGCCTATTCGTGATGATTGGTATCGTGAAGGTTGGGCATGTGTATCTTATTGCCATTCACCTTGTTGGATTTATGCTTTTGGCATTAGCGATTCATGGGCACCTTGCGGATCGTAAGCCTGACGTTGCGCAACTGACATGGTACTATGTGTGTTTGTCGATTGGTGGGGCGCTTGGTGGTGTATTTAATGCGATTTTAGCGCCGATGCTGCTGACGAGTATCTTTGAATATAAGCTGGTCTTATTCGTTGCGACGCTGGTGAGTTATGGATTGTTTTATAAAAAATGGCGCGCGCTATTTGGCGTTGTTACGACCTGTGTGCTGGGTATGATTTTATTCTATGATTCTGGTAACCAATCCTTGCTGAAAGAGCGGAATTTTTATGGTGTATCGCGTGTATATGAGCGTGAAGGCAGCCGCTATTTACAACATAACACAACGGTTCATGGCTTGCAGAGTTTGGATGCCTCACTTCGCCTTGCGCCTGCTTCGTATTATTCGGGTTTACCTGCCATTATGCGGTATCGCGCGTCGTCCGTTAGTAATGCGCCGATGGCGGCGATTGGGTTGGGAATAGGTACATTAAAGTGCCAAACTAAACCCAATCAGCATATGGATATTTTTGAGATTAACCCGCTAGTGGTGCGGATTGCGGAGGATAAAAATCTCTTCACCTATCTTTCGGATTGTAAGGGCACGCATGACATTATTCTCGGTGACGGTAGGCTTACCATGGCGCAGATGCCGCATGGGAAGTATGGCACGATTATCATTGATGCCTTTTCGTCGGATGCGATTCCTGTACATTTACTGACCAAAGAAGCCTTTGCGATGTATTTGGATAAGCTGATGCCTGAAGGCATTCTGATTATTCATATCACGAATCGCCATTTGGAATTGAATCCGCTTATTGCACTACAAGCGCAAGCGAGCGGTCTGGTTGCCTATAGTAAATATTTTAAGGGAGATGAGACGATTCTGTATCCTTCAAATTGGACGGTGTTGACGCGAAATGACTTAACTCTCTCCTCCATGTTGCGTAAGGATGAAGGATGGTGGAAACTTGCACCAGAAGCTGGTACAACGGCTTGGACGGATGATTATACCAATATCTTGCCGTATCTGAAAACACTACGCTAAGAGGAACCTATGGCCGCAACGACTGGAACACGCTTATTCACCATTTTCCATGGAAAATTCATCGGTACGGATGAGTTTGGTAATCGCTATTATGAATCGCGTGGGCGTAGAGATACGCAGGGGCGCAAGCGCCGTTGGGTGATGTATAAGGGCTTGGCTGAGCCTTCGAAAGTTCCTGCAGCGTGGCATGGCTGGCTGCACCACACACTTGATGCACCGCTTGCGGATAAAGTGGCGAAAAAATTCAAATGGCAAAAGCAACATCTGCCGAACCTCACGGGCACGCAGGGGCGCTATTTGCCACCTGGGCACTTGCTTAAAGGCGGCAAACGTGCGGCCAATGAAGCGGACTATCAAGCATGGAAGCCTGAGTGATGCGCCGCGCGTCCCTCGTGATGATTGCACTGTTGGCATTGAGCGCATGCCAAGGGATGGGGCTTGGAAGTCTGGATACAGACGAGGCTAAGACATTTCCTGGGCTTGATAATTTGAGCACCGAAAGCGAAGAGAATAAAAAAGAGCGCGAATGGCTAGATAAGTTCTATGGCCGAAAGTCTGGCGGTGACTCGGATTGTGACTTTTATGGCAACTGCAAGAGTGCACAAAAGTCCGGCCTTGGCTGGTAAACGCAGGCAACTAGACAGTACCGTTTACCCGTGCTAACCATCAGCCATTCTTCTTGTGAGGTAATCGATGGCTAATAATGTAATCGAAACGGTCATGGGCGCGGTCGTATTGACTGTTGCGGGCGGTTTTTTGTATTTCGCGTATAATACGAGCAACGTCAAAGCGGTGGATGGCTATGAAATCAAGGCCGACTTTAGCAGCGTAAGCGGCGTTGGCATTGGTAGCGATGTGCGTATTGGTGGCATTAAGGTGGGTGTGATTGAGACGTTGGATCTTGATCCCAAAACCTATGAAGCGGTGCTTACCATGCGTATCAAAGAAGAAGTGAAATTACCCAAAGACTCATCAGCAGCGATTCAAAGTGCCAGCTTGCTGGGTGAAAAATTCGTGACGATTGCGCCTGGTGGCGACGAAGAAATGCTTAAAGATGGTGAGGCGATTTCCTATACGCAAGCCTCGGTGAATCTTGAGGAAATGATTGGTAAATTCGTCTTCTCTGGCGGTGGTGTTTCAGACCAAAAGTCCGAAGATGATAACAGCCTCAGCACGGGTATTGAGTAATTCATGAAACCCATTCAACTGCTTGCAACGCTTTGCATCGTAAGCAGTAGTGCCTTTGCCCAACAACAGCAGCAGGTCATTCCTTTTCAGTTGCAATTACCTAAGCGCGAGAGCGGTATTTACACCACCAAAAACCCTGCCGCACCGCTTGGGCAACAAGCGCTGCCGAAGAATGTGCCATTTGGCCGTGCCTCGCCCGATGCGTTAATTCCCGTACCCACGGGCCCGCGCACCACCGAATCCGCCCCCGTTGGGGTGGTGGAGGGGATGGAAGCAGAAGCGCCAGTTTATAGCGATATTGTCGCGGGTGAGTTGCCCGACGCGCTGCAAGACCCGAGCAAGACGACGTTGCAAACGGGAACCTTGTTCGAGGATAAGGACGCGCCACCGCGCCCCGTGAAATTGCGCGCGCTGAACAAAGTAACGGGGCATTCGATTGTGACGACCCTGCCACCCGGTGGGCAAGAGCGATTTGGGAATCTGACCATTCAGGCGCAGCTTTGCCGCTCCAGTGTCGAGAACGCCCAGCCGGATGCGGCGGCGTTGCTCACGATTTCTGAGCAAAAGCCCGACGAAACCAAGCCGCACGCTCTTTTTTCGGGGTGGATGATGGCCTCCAGCCCGTCACTCACTGGGCTTGAGCACCCGATTTATGATATTAGTGTGGTGGCGTGCGACGGCGGCCCAAAATCAGCGAAAAAAGACGATAAATCCGCCCCTTCTTCATAAAATCGTAACATTCCTAGGGTAAGGTAACACTGTAGGAGTGTGATTGAATGTCAGTAAGTCCGAGTAGAGTGCCGGTACGTACTAATGTTGAGCCAGCAACACCATTTGTTGCTGGTCTGCTCTCGCGCCCACTCACGGAATCTGATATTGAGGCGATTACGCGCATGGTAATGGCCGAGGCTGCTTGTGAACCCTATACGGGACAACAATGTGTGGCGGCTGTTATTTTGAATCGCTTGATGCCCGGCAATAGCTATCCCGATACTGTTCAAGGAGTGCTGAATCAGCGTGCTGGCGGCTATTGGCATTTTGAGCCAATGGGTGTGCCAGGCAGAATGGATGAAATTAGGCGCATTCCAAGAACAGACGAGCGATATATTCAAGCGCGAAGTGCAGTACAGAGTATTATCGATCGAGGAGACTCACCCTGCCCAGTACAAGGCCGAACGATTTTCATGAATGTACCTCTAGTGCAGCAACGAAATGGTGGCTATCTACCATACTTTCTAGAGTATAACCCCAGCTTGCAACAAACAGGAATTACACCAGTTTGTACGCTAACTGCTCCACCTCGTCGTACTCAACACACATTTTATGGAGGGAATGGCACTTCACCTGTGTATCAAGAGGCTTTAGCAATTCTGAATGCTGGAACTAACCCTCGTGAAGTACAACGAATGCTGAGCCTAGTAGCGGGCTATAATGGCGGTCCTGATGGTAATTTTGGTAGTGGTACTCGCGCTGCGATTAGACAGTTTGAAGGAGATGGTAGCGATGGATATCTTAATGCCGACTCTCTTGCTAGATTGCGTCAGGCTGCAGACTCGCGTAGCTATTCACCTACAGTAGATACAACTACAACAGAACGTACAGATCCTGCACGTCGTGAACAAGCACCAGCAGCTCGCGCCCGACAAACGCCAGTTGTTCGTCAAGAACCTGTAACTTCCCCAGCGCCTCAAGCTGCGCCGAGTGTTACGACTGCTGCTGCACCTTCAGTATCCTCCGCACAAGCATTTGTGAATGTCGCGCGCCCGTATTTTATTGCGTTATTGAACGGCTATAGAAACAATCCTGATCCACATGAAGGGGCGCTTCGTCAGGCATTTGTTGACGCGATTCCGGGCACTAGAGAGGATAATGCGGCCGTTAGGCGATTGAATGAATTTGCAGAACTCGCAAATGATAATCCCACCCAGGCTAATCTGCAGATGCGTGCAGGTCTCGCAGATGTTGCGGGTAGATATGCTGCTCCAAAGATTTGGGGATTTCTTCCAGACCTGCATGGGGCGATGGCATCTGCGATTCGTAACTCGCAAGTTAAAGTTGCAGATCTGCCTGCGAACTACTTGACAGCGCCCATTGATAGCACTCAAACATCACCGACTCAATCCTCAAGCCAACCTAATGGTTGGGATAGATTTTGGTCATCCGTTGGTTCATTTATTGCTGGTTCAGGAAACGAGGATGGAGAAACGGATCATGCACCAGTACCTCCGCGCCCCGCTCAGACACTAAGCGGACGTGAAGGTCGCGTGCAGCCTCGAACCTCTCCTGCGCCTGCACCAGCGCGCCCTACTACACCACAAGTGCCTGCCTCTTCAGCAGCTATAGATTCCTTAACAGTTGAACAGCAACGTGTTGTGGGGGCTATTCGTCGTCGTGAAGATGCTTATCGTGCTGCACATAACAACGAAACAGACGCTGATGTGAGCTGGCATATTACCCGTGATGATGATGTGGTTAAAGGAATACAAAGAGCGTTTGGTCTTCGTGAGACTGGAGTGTTTAACACAGCTACTGCACAAGCATGGGAACGCACGATGCGTGAGGGTGTTGCTTCGGTCAGCGCTGATCAGTTGGAGAGCTTTTTCCAAAACCAGAATCGTGCAGTACAAGCACAGCGAGCTATGGAAGCGACGCGCCGTGGGCGTGACGCTGACTAACCCTTTCGCTTCCCTAAAGGATGATGTTGATTCACCACTTTTTCTAAACGTTCACCTGCCACATGCGTGTAAATTTGTGTGGTGCTGATGTCGGCGTGTCCCAGTAATTCCTGAATTACCCGTAAATCCGCGCCGCCACTTAATAGGTGTGTTGCAAAGCTATGGCGCAGTGTGTGTGGCGAGCAGCGCTCGGGGTCAAGGTTAGCTTTAAGCGCCAATTCCTTAATAAGTTGGCAGACGCGCTGGCGCGTGACATAGCCAAATTTTCCGC
>JBMOEL010000085.1:0-8251 GCA_049314715.1 Rickettsiales bacterium | reverse complement strand
AAAAACGTCTTGGCGATTGCCGCAGGTATCGCGATGGGCCATGGGCTTGGTGAAAATACGCGCGCCGCCATTATCACGCGTGGCTTGGTCGAAATGGCGCGTCTTGCGCGTGCGAAAGGTGGGCGCGAAGATACGTTGTTTGGGCTCGCGGGCGCGGGTGATGTGGTGCTGAGTTGTACCAGTACAAAATCGCGCAATTATGCGCTTGGAGTTGCGATTGGTAAAGGCACACCGATTATGGATATTGTGCATACAGGAAAAGCAGGGCTGACCGAAGGTGTCGCGACCGCAGAATCGGTGACGCAACTCGCACAAAAACTCGCGGTCGCGATGCCGATTGCACAGGCCGTGAATGATATTTTAACAGGCGCATTACCTGTGCAAGGCGCGATTGAGCGGCTGTTAGAGCGCCCGCTCGCTCAAGAATAAGTCACGCAAGCTATTGATAAATAGGCTTATTAATTTTGCGCTTTTCGCAAAATGTCACACAACTGTCATCCTACAGATTCCTCAAAATGGTATTATTCAAGGTAAGGAGAAGTGTATCTACTCATGAGCACGCGCGACAAACATTACACGAGAACAGGTGATAATTTCTTCACCACGCTTTCGAATTGGGCGAGCCTGATTCCGCTACCGCTCATACGCGAAATCATCGTGGTGCCTTTGGGAGTGGTGGGTGCTGCATGGGATGCGGCGGGGTGGCTGTTGCAGGGTAAACCGCTCAGTGCCGCTACGGCGGCGGGAACAGGGTTGACGAGTACGTTTGTCAATGCGGGAGCATCGTTTGGTGGAGTGATGAATCCAATATGGTGGGCAAATGTTGGATCAACCGTATTTACAGGCCGCACGCTTGGGACCCATGCGCGAAAAGGTACCGAGGTGGTGGGAGAATTTGTGACCAGACCGCTTGGCATTCAGCCAACCGTGCTGCGTTCACACCAAGCGGGTATTGGCAGCATCAATGGTGGATTCCAAGCACAACGCCCTGGACAGTGGGCAAATTACGTATCGCAGCGTTCGGGTCGTGATCCGAACCAGCAATGGACAGAATATGTGCAACAAAATGGTGGCGCACAAATGGGTGCATATCGAGGCTAATTAGGATAAGAAGAGGGTGCTATGACACAAACGGCAATGCAAATGAACGAGATGGAACAGAAATATTACGAGGTGATGGAGCTCTACACGCTGGCCGATGAGCTGGTTGCGAGCACCGAAAGCAACCTCGTCAGTAACCCTGATGCGCAGCTTGATTTGGTCGAGCCGTTGGTCGAAGCGATTGGTAGCTCGACGGATATTCTCACCGAGGAATTCATTGCGTTGGTGGATGGTAAGGCGAACCGCAAGACGGTCGCTAAAAAGAAAATCGAGGACGCGCTGCGCCATATTTACTCGGCAATGAGTGAATATAGCGAGAAATCCGCACAAATGATGCATGGCGTTAGCAACGTGGCAGACCCCATCGTTAAGCGTATCAAGCGCCAGTTGGAAGTGGTGATTGCGGCGTTCATTGACTTTGTAACACTCTCGTTGGACCGCATCATGCAGAAAAACGATGTGGAAGAACTCAAGCAGCGCCAAGAAAAAATCGCGCTGATGCTGCACTCCATGGGGCAGCAAGCTACCTAATAATAAAAAGTGTATGGCAAACAAAAAAAGGGCACCGCAAGGTGCCCTTTTCATTTGTGATTCAAATAGCGCTACACGCTGTAGTACATTTTGAATTCCACGGGTGATGGCGCCATTTCCCAACGCTGGATTTCTTCCATCTTCAAATCGATGTACGAGTTAATCTGGTCGTCGCTGAACACATCGCCTTTTTTCAGGAAGGCGCGATCCGCATCCAGTGCCTCTACCGCTTCACGCAGCGAACCTGCCACGTGCGGAACTTCTTTCAGTTCCTCTGGTGGAAGGTCGTAGAGGTTTTTATCCACCGCATCCCCTGGGTGAATCTTATTCTCGATACCATCCAGACCCGCCATCAACAATGCCGAGAAGCAGAGGTATGGGTTCGAGGTTGCATCAGGAAAACGTGTTTCGATGCGCTTCGCTTTTGGTGAAGCAACATACGGAATACGAATCGACGCCGAACGGTTGCGCGACGAATAGGCCAACAATACGGGCGCTTCGTAACCTGGTACAAGGCGCTTGTAGCTGTTGGTCGACGCGTTGGTAATCGCGTTCAATGCTTTCGCGTGCTTGATGATACCACCAATGTAGTACAGGCAGGTTTCGCTGAGATCAGCATAACCATTACCCGCGAACAACGGCTTACCATCTTTCCAAATCGACTGGTGCACGTGCATACCCGAACCATTATCGCCGTAAATTGGTTTTGGCATGAAGGTCGCGGTTTTGCCATAGGTGTTGGCGACGTTCTGAATCACGTACTTGTATTTCTGAACGTTATCAGCCGTTGCGGTGAGTGAGCTGAAATCAAAGCCCAACTCGTGCTGCGCAGGCGCCACTTCATGGTGGTGCAGCACAGGGGTGATGCCCACGTCCTTGAGCGTTGCAAGCATTTCAGCACGTAAATCAGCTGCTGAATCAACTGGTGCAACGGGGAAGTAACCACCCTTTGGACCCGGACGGTGACCAAGGTTGTTTGCATCATAGCGCTTGCCCGAATTGCTTGGCAGTTCTTCTGAATCGACTTCATAGAACGCGCCAAACTGGCCGCTATCAAAACGCACATCGTCGAACACGAAGAATTCCAGCTCTGGGCCGAAATATGCCGTATCACCGATACCCGTATATTTCAGGTATGCTTCAGCGCGCCTAGCGGTTGAGCGTGGGTCACGACCATAGGATTGGCCCGTTGCAGGCTCGATAATGTCACCCGTGACAACCAAGGTTGGTTGCGCCGAGAAGGGGTCAAGGAATGCGGTGGATGCATCTGGCATCAGAATCATGTCAGACTCGTTGATGGATTTCCAACCCGAGATCGACGAACCGTCGAACATGACGCCGTCTTCAAATGTCGCTTTATTCACTTTGTCAGCGATATAGGTGGTGTGCTGCCACTTGCCGCGTGGGTCGGTGAAACGGAAATCCACGAATTGCACATCGTGTTTTTTTATCAGGTCAAAAAAAGCATCAGACATAGTCACTCCTTAGGGGTTAGAAATTAGAGATGATAATCAGGATTGAAATGTAACAGCGTTGTTGCGCGGCTTGAATGATTCGCTAGGAGCGTTTGGGTGCGGGGGTAGTGATTCATACCCTTCACCCAACGCGACGCCGCGAGCATCAAGCCCCGCACAACCCTGCGGGACGGTTGTATTTTGGGAAATACTGTGTCGAGCCAAACACACGTAGTACCGCTACGCTTTCCTTTGTCTCTCCTAGTATTTCCCAAAATCCAATCCGTCGCTGTCATATTTCAATCCTGATTATCATCTCTAGATAGCATTGGGACCGCGCTCGCCCGTGCGAATGCGGATGACTTCTTCAATCGGCGAAATGAAAATTTTGCCGTCACCGATACGGCCTGTTTGTGCAGCAGCCATAATCGCCTCGATCGTTTTTTCCACCATCGGCTCGTCGACAATCACTTCGATTTTCACTTTAGGCAGAAAATCCACCACATACTCCGCGCCACGGTAAAGCTCGGTATGACCTTTCTGGCGACCAAAGCCGCGCGCTTCGATCACCGTGATGCCGTGAAGCCCAATTTCTTGGAGCGCTTCTTTCACATCATCAAGTTTGAAAGGCTTAATAATCGCTTCGATTTTTTTCATGTACTACCTGCGCGTTGGGGCACACAAGAGAGCAACGCTTGTGCCAATCAGTAGAAAATTAATTTATTGTTCTAATTCAATTGGTAAAATGGATAAGTGAATCTGATTTATCACCTTAATGTTGCTTAGAAAAAGTCATTATGCCTAGGATTTAGGCATAATGACGCGAATCCATGCATGCATGTGTGGCGAGAACTCACATCCGATAAACGCCCTTGATTTTTCGCAAGACTTCGCGTTTAACAGCGCCTCCCTACGCGGGATATGGCGGGTGTAGCTCAACTGGTTAGAGCGTCGGTTTGTGGTACCGAAGGTTGCGGGTTCGACCCCCGTCACTCGCCCCACCCACCAGTCATCGCGAACCCGCAACGTATTGAGATTGCCGCCTGCGCGGCGTGGGGGTTCGACCCCCATCCCTCGCCCCACCCAATACCCACTAACACACTGATTTATAAGCTTCGGCACAGTACATGCATTGCGCGTACTGTTATGAACGATTTACTCTCACTGACCTCGCGCTTCAGTGCGCTTTCGTCGCGCATTCGCCGCACCAATGGCGAGATTGCGCTATCGACCGCGCAGTTATCAAGCGGCAACCGGATCCAGTCCGCAGGGCAGGATTTAGCGGGCGTTTCCGTCATTTCACAATTGCGCTCTGGCATTGCAGCCATGCGCAGTGCCGCCAATAGTCTTGGCCAAGCCAATAGCTTGCTGCAAATTGCCGATGGTGGTTTGGCGCAAATCGGCGGTATGGTCGAGCGTATCAACCAGCTCGCGCTGCGCGGAACGAATGGCGCACTCAGCGACACGGACCGCAATTATTTGAACACGGAATTAATGCAGCTCATGTCGGAGGTGGATCGCACGGCAAAAAGCACCAAGTTCGACAAGATTAACGTGATTTACGCGCCGCGCGGACAGGCGACTACGGGCACCTCGAATCCTGATTTGCTTATCGGCACGCAAGGTCAGGATACGGTAACGGGTTTAGAGGGCAACGATACTATCTACGCGCTTGGTGGCGATGATACCATCAAAGCGGGTGGCAGTGTGGTCCCTGGTTTGCAAGGTAGTGTGTATCTTTCCCCAGCTGCGGTGGGCAGCCTCGCTGTGGCGAATGCGTATATTGCCGCCAACCCACCAGATGCTACGTTTGTTGCAACCAGCATCAACTATAATAACGGCGCTACGGTCGGTGCATTCTTGGGAGCGGATGCTGCAAGTTTAAGCAACCCTGCTGTTGCCGCCGCAGTGCCTGACCGTATGATTTATGTGTTTGACGGAATCCTCAACGTGCCTGCGAATGGCACCTACACCTTCAATGTCGGCTCCGACGATGGCTTTGATTTGGAGATTGATGGCGCAAGCGTAAGCCAATTTCCGGGAATACGCGGGTTTGGTTTTACGAATGCCAATATCCCGCTCACTGCGGGGCCACATACCATCAGACTTACCTATTTTGAAAATGCCGGTGGTCAGAACTTGGTGTTTAACAGCGATATGTTTGCAAGCAATATCGTCGATAGTACCGCCACTGAATACACGCCGATTCAAGATGGCGATGATACCGTCTATGGCGGCGCTGGGAACGACGTAGTCGAGCTACGCGGTATACGTTCCGATTATGAGATTACCGATATGGGCGATGGTAGTATTTCAGTGCGTGATTTGCGTAGCTTTCAAAATGATGGCACAGATCGCCTATACAGTGTCGAACGTTTGCGATTCAGAGACGGTGAGGAAATGTTCTTCAATCGGCCTGATCTGCCATCTGAGAATGAACCCGCCACGACCTTGCGCTTTAATGTCACTGACTCTAGCGGAAAAACCTTTGATTATGCCATAGTCAATGCATCGACGGAGGGGTTGTTCGATAACCCCAGCGCCGTGAATGTGAGTACGGTGGCGGATGCGCAAGCCACCATTACCTCATCTGCTGAGGCGCTACGTCGTGTCACCGAGATGCGCGCCTATGTTGGCAGCAAGCAAAGCCAAGCTGGAATCATCGAGGATACGCTGCGCAATCGCGCCTTCACTACCGATTTCGCCCGAGGTGTTCTTGAAGATACGAATATCTCACAAACCACGACAGGTTACGCGCTACAAATGGCACGTCAGCAAGCAGGCATTAGCGTGGCGGCGCAAGCCGATACGTTAAAATTTGATTCCATCAGCGCCTTGATGGAAGGGCTCTCAACCGAGGCCTAACGCCAGCGCCACAGCAAGACAATCAGTGGCAAGCTGAGCAATGAAAAAATCAACAACACGTGCTCAACGTTAAGTCCTGCAGCATAGAAACCTGCCGCAGCGAACGATGCGACGGCCACGAAAAGAGCGTTCATCACATTATTGCTGGCGATGGTGCGCGCACGCGTTGCAGCGTCGCCTCGCACTTGTAAGGTCGTATAAAGCGGCACGATGAATACACCACCTGCGACGGCAATCACACTCAAATCCAGCACAATGCGCCAATCGGTAAGTCGGGTGAAATACTGCGCAACCCCCATGAATGGCTCGCTTGGTGCTTCCAACAGGTGTGATACGATATATAAATCGATACCCGCAAGTGTAATCGCCAGCAAGCTCCACGGCGCGAATTTCAAGGATACATTGCCTTTAAGCAAACGGTGGCAGGTGAGCGAGCCAAGGGCGATGCCAATAGAAAATATAGCGTTATACAATGTCACAATTTCCTGATTGCCGCCCACAACAAGTTTCGTGAACACAGGCAGTTGAGTGAGATAAGTCGCACCAATCGCCCAGAACCATGAAATACCGATAATCGCGACTAATAATTCTGGCGTGCGAAATGCATAGCGCACCATGTCACGTGTGGTCACATAGATGTTCCAACGTAATCTCAAAGTGGGATTCACTGCCTCAGTCTCAGGCACATAACGCGAGGCAATCACACCACTCAGACCAAGCAAAATCATCGTTGCCGCGACGATTTCGGTGCCATGCGGCGCCAGCACCAATAATCCGCCAAGTATGGTGCCCATCAAAATGCAAATAAACGTTCCCGCCTCGACCATGCCGTTGCCTGCGAGCAGTTCATTCTCTTTAAGCAGCTCAGGTAAAATCGCATATTTGACAGGCCCAAAAAATGCTGCTTGTACACCTAGTAACAATAACATCGCCATCAGCAGCCAGACATGTTGAAAAATCAGCGCAGCTGCTGCGCAAGTGAATAGCGCAAGTTCCGTTGCTTTGAGAATACGAATAAGTAGATATTTGGGGTAACGATCCGCTAATAATCCCGCGATGCCCGAAAACAAAAAGAATGGCAAAATAAATACCGCTGCCGCAATCGAGATAAATGTTGCAACGCTGATATGCGCATTATCAGCAAGCGAGTAGGTGATAAGAATCGTCAACGCGTTTTTATAATAATTGTCATTAAATGCACCCAGCGCCATGCAGGTGAAATGCGGCGCGAACCTGCGCGTACGTAGTAGCGAGAAGGGGCTCATTTTGTACTCCGTCATTGCGAGCGTTTAGCGAAGCAATCCAGCTTGGAGTCTTGGAAGAAAGATGGATTGCCGCGTCGCTGCGCTCCTCGCAATGACGCTTTCTAGAATGTTATGAGATAATATATCAAGAATGGAAATAAAATCGTTGCAACTACAACGAGAACAACGGTTTTCCATTTCTGCTGACGAGCAATATCAGCGGAAATACTCGGCATCACCAGTAGCCACGCGACACTGAGTGCCATGACGATTGCCAATATGAAAAATAGAATCATCGCTTCCTCCTTAGCAGCGCAAAGCCAACGAGCAAAAACAGCAACGGCGCGCTCCACAGCAAATACGTATACGTATTAAGTGGCGGCGTCATGAGGATGCTATCCCCATAGTGCTGTTGGAAGTAAGCGAGAATTTCGCTTTCTGATTTGCCGTCTTTTGCCATTTCGCGAATCTCGCTGCGCATTTGAATGGCAAGTGTTGCGTCTGACTCGGCAAGCGATTGCCCCTCACACACCACACAGCGCAGCTGGTGAAAACTACGCTGCGCGATGGCTTCCTGAGCAGCATCGCTCAGCGCAGGCTCTGGCGTAAAGGCGTGGGCCCACGTGGCGAACGCAAACACCATAATGCTGCACAGAAACTTACTCACGCAGCATTCTCATAATGGTTTCACGGTTGCTAGCATCAATCGCACCAGAGAGGTGATAGATAATCTGACCATCACGCACGATAAAGGTTTCGGGAACACCGCGTAGGCCAAGCGCAATCGCTGCTTTACCCCGCGCATCCGCCCAGACAAAATCATAAGGTTTGCCATGTTTTTTGAGCATGGCATCGATATTTTCTGCCGTGTCATTCCACGCAATCCCATGAAAGGTAACGGCAGGAAATTGTTTTTTGAGCGCCACTAATTCAGAATGCTCCGCCACACAGGGCAAACACCAGGAGGCAAAGAAATTGATAAGATGTGTTCCCTCGTTCAACGTAAACTGTACGCGCTCATCATCCAGTGCATGGATTCGTAAGGTTGGTAGCGGG
>JBMOEL010000084.1:0-8261 GCA_049314715.1 Rickettsiales bacterium | reverse complement strand
TATTGGTTGACATCAGCAGCCATAAGACAGCCGGTGCTGCGTTGGTGGAATAGGTTTATCTGGCAATCATCGCCCAGCAGGATACTATTCGGCTGATTATTGTGCCTACCCAGTGGCATCAGTTGAGCTCGATAAATTAACTTTGCCGAATATATTGCCCGCGGGAATGACACTATAATGCCTACAACCGAATGGCAGTTCGATGGACTGGTCGGCCCCACGCATAATTACTCTGGGTTGTCTTATGGCAATATAGCCTCAACCAAAAATGCCAATAATCCTTCCAGCCCGAGACTAGCAGCTCTTCAGGGGCTGGAGAAGATGTGGTTTATAATATCACTCGGCATCAATCAGGCATTTTTCCCACCGCATCCACGCCCTGTGCTCTCGGTTCTTCGCAATCTGGGATTTGCTGGCAATGATATCCACATGCTTGAAGCGGCCTATAGGCAGGCGCCTGATTTGCTGGCTTCGGCCTATTCTTCTGCATTTATGTGGGCGGCAAATGCAGCTACTATAGCGCCTTCGAGCGATACGGTGGATGGAAAATTACACCTTACGCCAGCGAATTTAATTTCTAATTTTCACCGTAAACTTGAATCCACGTTTACCTACAAATCGCTCTCTAAAATTTTTGCAAATGAGCGCTTTTTTACCGTCCATAACCCATTGCCTGACGCCGTGCGGTTCTCAGATGAGGGGGCCGCTAACCATATGCGGGTGGCGGGGGCACATGGCGGCGAGGGGATTCATGTCTATGTCTATGGAATTTCAGATGATTCTGCCATTAAACCGCAGAAATTTCCAGCCCGCCAGAATAAACAGGCATTCGAGGCCATTGCGCGGCAGCAGACCGTAAAACACGCACTGCATATTCAGCAAAGCCCGCATGTGATTGATCAGGGTGTATTCCATAATGACGTGATCGCGATGAATACGACGCGACTGATGATTGCGCATGCGCAGGCTTTTGCAGAACCCCTTAAAAACAAGCTGCCTGAAGGCGTAGTCGAGTATATCGAAATCACCGATGATATGCTCACAGTAGAAGAGTGTGTGCAGACCTATTTTTTCAATTCACAACTGCTCGAATTGCCCTCTGGCGAGTTCGTCATTGTTGCGCCGAAAGAGTGCGAAGGACACGTGCGAGCGTCTGCAGTTTTTGCTGCGCTATCAAGTGGCAATAAATTGCTCTCGAAGGTGCATTATATCGACGTTAGAGAAAGCATGAGAAATGGCGGTGGCCCTGCGTGTTTGAGGCTTCGTATTGTAATGAACGAACAACAATCTGCAGCCATGCATCAGGGAATTATTTTGACTGAAGCACGCTATAAATTGCTGCAGCAATGGGTGCAGCAATTTTATCGCGATAGACTTACGTTTGATGACCTGCGTGATCCGAAGCTTATCATCGAAGTGGAAGATGCGCTCACCGCGCTATCACGCATCATCGAGATGCCGGATTTTTATGATTAGCGTCGCCTTGCGTTATCGTGCTTCCCATGCAACAGGTAATAATGAATTCAGCCGCATATTGAAGTTTGATTTGGCCTTGGGGTGCAAAGTCGCTACACTCCGCTCGATTCACTGAAGTGAGTATACGCATCCATGCTTCCTATAATCGGTATCGTCATCATCCTTGTCTGTGTGTTTGGTACCTATATCGCCGTGGGCGGCAATATGGAAATCGTGATGCACGCCTTGCCGCACGAGGCGGCCACTATTTTGGGTTCTGCTATCGGGGCCTTTATCATCGCGAATAAAACGGAAGTGGTGAAGGCTTCACTGAAGGGCGTTAAGAAGGTTTTTGGTAAACCAAAATGGACCGACCAAGACTATAAAGACCTGCTCTCGCTGCTTTTCGCGATTTTGAAAACGGTGCGTTCCAAAGGCATGATTGCGTTGGAACAGCATATCGAGAACCCTGAGCAATCCTCTATTTTCAATCAGTACCCCAAAATCATGCATGACCATTTCGCGATTGATTTTATTTGCGACACGCTGCGCATGATGACCATGAATTTCGAAGACCCGCACCAAGTGGAAGACATGATGGAGAAGTTGCTGGAGAAGCACCATCACGAGGTGCATGCACCTGCGGCTGCGGTGCAGACCATGGCGGATGGTATTCCCGCACTGGGGATTGTGGCGGCAGTACTTGGCGTTATTAAAACCATGGGCAGCATTAACGCGCCTGTAGAGATTTTAGGTGCGATGATTGGTGGTGCGTTGGTGGGAACTTTCCTTGGCGTATTCGTCGCGTATTGTTTTGTTGGGCCATTTGCATCAAAGATGGGTGCGATCTCCGATACAGAACATTATTTCTATATGGTCATCAAAGCGGTTCTGGTAAGCCATCTGCATGGCAATGCGCCCCAAATCTCGGTGGAAATTGGCCGCACGAACATCCCGACGAAATACCAGCCTACGTTCAAGGCGATTGAAGAACATCTCTCCACCATTACGGTGGCGTAGGCCATGGCAAAAGACGACGACAAACGCCCAATCATCATCAAGAAGATCAAAAAGGGTGGGCATGCCCATCATGGTGGTGCGTGGAAAGTGGCCTATGCTGACTTCGTGACCGCGATGATGGCGTTTTTTCTATTATTGTGGCTGCTTTCATCAAGCTCCAAAGCGACGCTTGATAGTATCTCGGAATACTTCACGCCCACGGTGGGTGTGAAAGACCAAATGGGGATTGGTTTTAAGGGCGGCTCCACGGTGAGTGTGGTGGATGGTATTCGCCAGAATGATTCTGCACCACCGAACCTTGTAACGGGCGCAACGCCAACGGGTGTCGTGCCGGACGAGCCCAAGCCTTCGGTCGATGATGCGCAGGCAGAAGCCGCGCTGTTTGAGCAGGCCCAGTCTAACGTTAAAGAGGCATTACGGGATACAGCGCAGCTGGCAGAAAATGTCTTTACCGTGATGACGCCAGACGGCTTGCGCATTGACATTGTTGATTCTGATAAGCACCCGATGTTTGTACCCGGTACCTCGAACTTAACCCCAGAAGGGCAGGCGATTTTAGCACGCATGTTGCCGGTGATTAAAAAGATGCCGAATTATCTTAGCATTACGGGCCATACGGATGCCTCGCCGCTGGATAATAAAAACCCTAATTATACGAACTGGGAACTTTCGGCAGACCGTGCCAACTCCGCGCGGCGTTATCTCCTCAGTGAAGGTATGGAGCTTGAGCGCGCCAAGCAAGTGTTGGGCATGGCAGACCGCGAGCCGCTGGATGAGGAAGATCCGCGTAACCCGAAAAATCGCCGTATCGCGATTTTAATGCTGAAGGGTTCGCATTTAGCGTTGCCAGGGAATTTCTTCCCCAACGAAGCGCAGTAGGCGGTTCATTCGCCCAGCGAACCATGTGCGTCGTTATCTCCGTGCTCAAAGACGCTTACGTAGCGCTGCTACGCTCGGACTTTTGCGCGCGGGGATTCCTAGCATCTGGCGCACTGGTCGAATGAATAAGTAAGGAAGATCTATGGATAGAGCGCCGAAGCCCCTATTCGATATGCGTAATGCAGCGCACATTCACCGTAAAATTCCGCGCCATGTCGCTTACCCGCGTGTCGGCATATTGCACCATACCGCTGGCCGATTGGTAGTAGCGAATCGTAGCGCGATCGAGGAAGTTTTTGAGTTCTGCAAGGGGTATCGCGACATCCGCTGTGTTATGTCTACCTGCTGGTAGATCATAACGTCCATCCGTATCGACGATGAGTTTGCCCGTTACAATGCCAATCACGTTCCCCGTATTATCCAACAATGCTCCACCGCTATTGCCTTGCTCGGCAACGGGTTTGATCTGCACCCATTGCGGGTAGCCTTCAGGGCCGCCAAGTGCAGTGATAGTGGACGTGTTATAGCGTAATTGCCCTTGTGCCTGTTTGGGGTAGCCCAGAATCGATACTTTATCGCCTACACGCAGGGTTTCAAGGTTCCGGCGCAAGGGTGCGACCATAGGAGAGGGGCGAGGGATTTTGAGGATGGCGATGTCTTTTTCTGCGTCCTGCGCCACTAAGGTTGCGGGGCTATTGACGGCACCTGCGACATCAATCGACAGGCAGTTCTCAACAACGTGATGGTTAGTGACGATATGCCCATCACGACTCACAAAAAAGCCTGTTCCAGAGTTATAGGAAATCCATTTTTGCTGCGCGATTGCTGCAGACGATAGTGCAGCAAAAAAAACGAATATGATGCTTTTTACAGCGCTTGAATTGGTAAGCATTTAACCATAATGGCATCGAATACGGGAAAGCCAAATTAAATCTGTCGTGATTCGCTCTTCACTTTAAGCATTTCTTTTTCTAGTCGATCAGCGAAACCCATTAAATTATTATAGTCTTCTGGCCTAACAAGAATATGCAGAATATATCTGCCGCGCATATTTTATGCAGCTAAGTCATCGGCTACATGTGTACAAAGAATTGCGGCTCTATCAATGTCTATGCCGCTGACTTTCAGTAAACCACCAAGCGGCGCTTCAATGTTTTCTCTTATATAGGGTGTCACTTTGCTGGGGTCATTTGGAAGCCCCTCGCTATCTGCAATAACAAGCGACATACATGGTATCTTGTTATAATCTCTAATGCCTTTGAATAGAGTTGATGCTTTTTTTGGGTCGTGTTTTCGCAATAAATCTGCAAGTAGCAGCGTGTGGATTTGATGGCTGCTTTGAAAGGCAACCATTTCGCCTGTATGCGATAAGGTATCAAATTTCACTGAATTGATAGCACTAGCAACACCATTCAATTGCAAGTCAAGGTGGGACATTTGTGCGCGAGGGTTTCTATCTGTCCAAGCCACGCTACCCCACCAGCTCGCTATCATCCTCTTCGGCTTTTTTGCTGGCTTTTTTGGCCGCGCCGAAGGTGAAGGTAACTTCATCGTCCTTGATGCCGATTTTCACCGAGCCGCCTTTAGACAGCTTGCCGAAGAGCACTTCGTTGGCGAGTGGCTTCTTGATTTTGTCGGCAATCAAGCGACCCAGCGGGCGTGCGCCCATGGATTTGTCGTAGCCTTTTTCGGCCAGCCAGTCGGTCGCGGCCTCGGTCAGCGAGATGGTAATGTTGCGCTCTGAAAGTTGCGATTCCAGACCGTAAATGAATTTGCTCACCACGTGTTTCACCACGTCGCGGTTCAGGTGGTCGAAGCTGATAATCGCATCCAAGCGGTTGCGGAATTCAGGAGTGAATAGACGGCTTACCGTGCTCTTCACCTCGTCGTCACCACGTGTGCTGGCACCAAAACCAATCGCATTACGCGCCGCGTCGGACGCACCAGCGTTGCTGGTCATGATGATGATGGTGTTGCGGAAGTTCACGACCTTGCCGTTCTGGTCGGTGAGGCGACCATAATCCATCACTTGCAGCAGGATACTGAAGACATCAGGGTGGGCTTTCTCGATCTCATCAAGCAGTACGACGGAGTAGGGGGTTTTATCGACCGCGTCGGTCAATTGGCCGCCTTGCTCATAGCCCACATAACCTGGAGGGGCACCGATGAGCGCGCTTACTGAATGCTTCTCCATATATTCAGACATATCGAAGCGCACGAGCTCCATGCCCAGTGTTTTAGCAAGTTGATTCGCCACTTCGGTTTTGCCCACACCGGTTGGGCCCGTAAATAGGTAAGCACCCATTGGTTTGGTTTCTTCGCGCAGTCCCGCACGTGCCATTTTCACGGCAGCGGCAACTTCGTCAATCGCTCGGTCTTGACCAAACACAGTGAGCTTAAGGTTTTTCTCAAGGTTACGCAGTGCCTCGGCATCGTCCATCGTCACGGTCTTACTTGGCATACGCGCCATTTTCGCAATCACGTCTTCAATCTCTTTGACGGTGATGGTTTTTTTGCGCTTATTCGCAGGCAATAACATTTGTGCTGCACCTGCTTCGTCAATCACGTCGATTGCTTTGTCGGGCAATTTACGGTCGTGAATATAGCGTTGCGAAAGCTCCACCGCTGCCTCGATTGCAGCAGGCAGATAACGCACATGATGGTGCTCTTCGTAATAGGGTTTTAGACCACGAAGGATTTTGATGGAGTCTTCAACGGTAGGCTCCATCACATCAATTTTCTGGAAGCGACGCGCGAGGGCGCGGTCTTTCTCGATGGTCTGGCTATATTCTTTGAAGGTGGTCGAACCCACGCATTTCAAGCTGCCGCGCGCGAGTGCGGGCTTGAGTAGGTTGCACGCATCGAGTGCGCCACCCGAGGTCGACCCCGCACCGATGATGGTATGAATCTCATCGATGAACAGAATCGCACCGGGTAGCTTCTCAATGGACTTAATCACGGCTTTCATGCGCTCTTCGAAGTCGCCGCGGTAACGTGTACCCGCGAGCAGCGACCCCATATCGAGCGAGAAGATAACGGCATTTTTAAGCACCGCAGGTACTTCGCCACGCGTGATGCGCAGGGCGAGACCTTCGGCAATCGCGGTTTTGCCTACACCTGCTTCACCCACGAGTAGCGGGTTGTTCTTGGTGCGGCGACAGAGAATCTGCACGGTACGCTCAATCTCTTTCTCGCGACCAATGAGGATATCAGTTTTACCCGACTGCGCCTTTTTATTGAGGTTCTGGCAATACAAGGTGAGTGGGTCTTTCGACTCTTCTTCCTTGCTTTGTTTTTGGCTGTAGCGAATCGAGCCATCGTCCATCTCTTCTTCTTGATGCTCGTTTTGCTGTGTTTGATTCGTCGCAATCTGGCGCAGGTCACCGTATTTTACGATACCGTGCGAAATGTAATTCACTACATCAAGGCGGTTCACTTCTTGCTCTTGCAGGAAAAATACGGCGTGTGATTCACGTTCTGAGAACATGGCAACGAGTACGTTCGCGCCGTTGACTTCATGCTTACCAGCTGATTGCACATGGATAGCCGCACGATGCACCACGCGTTGGAAACCAGCGGTAGGGCGCGCTTCGTCGACATGGTCAACGACCAGCGATGCTAAATCCTGTTCAACGAATTCGAGGAGTGCCGTGCGCAAACCATCAAGGTTCACACCGACACCGCGTAGTACGGGCATAGCGTCTGCGTCTTCGGTGAGCGCGAGCAATAAATGCTCCAGCGTTGCGTATTCATGGCGGTGGTGTTTCGCCAGTGCTAGGGCTTTGTGCAGTGTGGTTTCTAAGTTTTTTGACAACATATTTTTTTCTTTGTGCGGTTACTGGTCGTGTGGTTCCAGAGTGCATTGAAGGGGGTATTCGTTAATCCGTGCATACTCGACGACTTGTTCCACCTTGGTCTCGGCGACATCGCGGGTATAGATACCAACCACGGCAGCGCCTTTGTGATGGACTTGAAGCATCAACTCGACTGCTTCGGTGTGGGAGCGGCGGAAGATATGCTCAATTACCGTCACCACGAATTCCATCGGTGTATAGTCATCATTCAGCAGGATCACCTTATACATGGGAGGGCGTTTCGGCTTGACCTTGGCAGGGGCGAGTATTAATTCGCCATCTGCTTCGGACTCACCGTTGGCATTCCCACCTTCGGCACCCATACGAATCGGATGAGACATCTTTTCCGTACAATCCCAGTTTCTCATAGAATTCCTAAGCTTCCGTTAATGGGTTGTTACTAAAACGTAAATTTCTGCAGCGGTTATTTATATTCAAAATCGACATGAAATTGTCATATCGGGGTGATAATTCTAATCCAATAGATGGGTAAAATCTAATGACTTCGCAAGACATAGTGCCAAAAGATGTGATGGATGGGCTGCGCAAGCGCTTGGAAAAAGTGCTGCAACTAAGCCAAAATATCTATAGTTTCTCGGAGATTGATAAGGCTTTGGCACAAAGACGCCCCAGCGATTATTGGCGGCATGACGCCCCTGAAGTAATCGGATGTTTGGAAGAGCTTAGCATTATGTATGTGAAAGCATCTTTAAGTCGTGGATACCTTGCTGCGCCACTTGCTAGTGCCATCAAACAAGAGATAAGCAATGTTATTGAGCGCTATACGCCAAGACCTCTAGCAAATACACATGCCAAAGATTTATTGGCCGAGATAGAAGCTTGGACAAAAACACTCTGTGATATCAGTGAAACGGCCTGCAAATCGTTCGTTGGGCCGAACGGTCCGCGTCGGCAACATGATTTGGAAGCGCGTTTTGATGTGCTTGAGCAGGCAGCACGTTCTGTTGCGGGCCCGCGAAGAGAATAACCGCGTGACTTTTCACATCTGGCTGCTAAGAAACTTCTAACATTAAAAAGGAAGTTTCGCATGGA
>JBMOEL010000083.1:0-8287 GCA_049314715.1 Rickettsiales bacterium | reverse complement strand
ATTGCACGAGATCATCTTGATTTGGAACAAGCACAAAAGGACTTTGCTTGGTGCTATGAACCGCACTCGCCGCATGAACCGTCGAAGGTGGGCTTTTGGGAGGCTCGGAATCTTCAGGTTCGTCTACCATGGGTGCATTCTAGCGCTATTGGAGCATCAGACACGTGACAGTTTGGTTAAACTAAATAGAGAATCAATGACTTAGAACCCAATCGGTTGCCATTTGATGGCATCATAATTTTCATTGGGGTCGTAGCTTGCGACATCGAGCTCCAAGGCTTCGGGGCTTAGCGCACCCATCGTCACCAACAGATTATAGGTCGCAACGGTTTTGTCCCGCTCAGCGCGCACCAGATTCGTGCGGGCGGTGAAAAGTTCTTGTTCGGCGTCGAGCACGTCGAGCACGGTGCGGGCACCATATTCCTGTTCTTGCTTCACGCCATCCAAGGCAATTTCGGCTGCTTTAATTTGGTCTTCACGCTCAGCGATGGTGGCGATGCTTGTCTCGAGCGCCTCCCATGCACGTGTGACGGATTCTTCGACTGAAAGCTCAGTATCCATCGCCGTATGTTTTTGCTGGCGTGCAATCGCTTTTGCTTCACGCACACGCGAATATTCTGCGCCCGACTGATAGAGCGGGATTTGTACATTCACGGTCAGTTTATCTTGATCAAACGTACTGCTACCAAGAACGCCCGCACCTTTTTGTTTACTCATCGAACCCACGAGTGACACGCGCGGCAGCAACGTAGAGGTGTTGGTCCAGACGTCTTGATCGGCGGCTTTATAAGTGCGAATGGCCGAAAGTAATTGTGGGTTTGCATCACGCGCGGCAGCCAAGGCTTCTTTCAAGCTTGCGGGTAATTCCGGTGCATGTTTGGGAACGCTCAAGCTACCTTCAGGCTTATAACCTACGACGCGCTCAAATGCTGCAATCGCCGAAATCAGGCGGCCTTCGGCGGAAATCACATCCGTACGTGCTTGCGACAGACGCGCTTCGGACTGTGCCACGTCAGTACGCGTTACTTCACCCACATCAAAGCGCTCTTTGGAGGCTTGAAGCTGTTTTTCCAAAACGTCTTTGTTGTTTCGTGACAACTCAAGCAGCGATTGGTTGGCGACCACATCCATATACGCGGTAATAGCTTGTTGCATAATGGCTTGCTCAACCGCCATTAACTGCGCCTGCCCCGCTTGGACGCGTTGCTTGGCGGCGCGATAGCTTGAAATCGTTCCAAACCCACGAAAGAGTGGTTGTTCTACACGCAGCGATTTATCTTCGGCCTTGCCATAGCTCCATCCCGCACCACCAAAATCGGTGCGCTGACGGCCACGGTCATAATTCGCAACTGCCGTTGGTCTGAAGCCAGAAACGGCTTGGGCGACTTCTTCGTCGCTGGATTCTTGGCGCTGACGCTCGGCCTTGATGCGCGGGTTTTCGGTATAGGTAGCAACGAGCGCTTGCTTAAACGTATCCTCCGCCGCAAATGCGGGGGCAGCGAGAAAAGTGCTTAGGGATAAAACTGTGAATAATTGCCGTAACATAATGTTTTTTCTTTTGTTAATCCAAGCGTACCATCGCATATAAATGCTAACGTTTGGTTAGCAAGGGGTAAAGGCTTGGTTAACGGACACTCTGTTTCTTGGAAATATTGGGGCGCATTGTGGCCTAAAAGCAAAAAAGGCCGCGGATTTAACACCTATAGGGGGCTATATTTAGCCGCGCCCGGTGCGCTCAATCTCGACATTATTACGGCTTGCCACATCAAGCACCCGCTGAAGATCGCCGATATCAGCTCTACCATTATCACCAAGCAAATCTCTATTATTAAGCGTAACGCCAGCGTTTCTCAATTGTAATGCAATCGCACTAAGGTCACTAGCGTCAACAAATGTATCTCCATTGATATCTAAACGATCAGCAGCTGATCGTGTTACGACCCCGTCGCTATTGAAGTCATTTATTGTTACTAAGCCGTCTCCATTCGCGTCCAGAAAGGATCTTTCACTTCGATCCATTGCACCGTTACGGTTCGAGTCAAAATAGCTCACTGCATCAGGCTGCACTATGTTTACATAACCGAGGTTTGTACCACGCGTCGTATCCTCATAAGGCATTCCCTCCAGTAACCCACTGCCTCCGTTTGCCATTACTCTTCGCGCATCTCTATGCGAAGTGTGGAACGCGGTGCTACCGTTCTATTAGCTCTTCCGTACCAATGGCGCCATTAAACTCGCAATTAGTAAAGTCACCCCTACTGATACGCGCCTGAGAAAAATCAACACCATTAAATTTTGTGTGGCTATAGATAGCTTCCATGGTCGCATTGCTTACTACAGCATTACTCATGTCCACATTGTTGAAGCTGGATGCACCGAGGTTTGCACCTGTTAAATTAGCTCCACGCATACTTACAAATTCAACGGTCATATTACTCAAATTGACACCGCTCAAATTAGCATTGTCGAGATTGACATTGTTGAGATTGAATCTTGTTAAATCTAGACCACTAAGATCTGTTTCTTTTCCACTCAAATCAAGACGTTGGCGCTCGCTCCGCGGCAAGGCGTTGAATGCCTCAACATTTCCGGAACGAAGATAGGATACTGCCAACTCTTTTTGCGTTTGAGCCATTCCCCAGAGGCTAACAGACAATGGTTAATGAAGCATTAAAACGCAAAAAAGGCCGCGGTTTAACACCGCAGCCTTTTTACCCTACGCACCGAGCGATTGCCTCACGGCATTCGATTTGCTGAAGGTTCGTCCGGACACCGCCCCGCCCGAGCCGAAGCTCGAAGGGGCGGACATTCCAAACCGGATAGGCACTAGACCCTACCGCGATTCACGGCTCTGCCGCTTATCTCAAACGTGCCTAGTGGGCTACTTCCGTCTGAGCTCTCGAAGGCTCTCTTAAGGCTTTCACCCTAAGCTCCTCCATTTAGCCACCCTTCGTGGGGATGACATGAAGAGTACGATTCTCCTCGGGATGATTCCGTTTTCTGGTGTCGCTCCAAACTCGGTCATTCATCTTGTCCTTGGTTATAAGGCGGGGTTCCCGAATGCGCTACGTGGCCAGTGTTTTTATCCCCATTTTGGGTCGATTATTTTCGGCGCCATGCATCAAACAGTGGGTGGCTATGCGTTTGAAGCATAGCGGGCGATTTCAAAAAACTGGAACATGTCTGTGGATAAATAGTTAATGCGGGAATTATCGGCTATCTTCATGGATATGTCACAATGAATTGCTATAGAATTACCCCATGCAACCAACCGAATCAGAACCTAGCCAGCATTTCACTCGCGCATATGCCGTCTGCACGGCGATAATTCGCGCGGCTAAAGCTGGCGGCACATCAGAACAAGATGCGCTGCTTGAAGCGGCGAGAACTGAGATTGCGGTTTATAATGGCTTTATTGAAGCGCATGGCCAAAATGATGGCGAAGTTTGGAAGGGCCAAAAAGCCGCCGAAAAAGAAAGTGGCGAAAGGCTAAAGCCATTCTTTAGAGATACAGGGCTTCCGTATGGTAAAGTAAGTCCTTACGATATTCTTGCTTCTATCGTGGGAACAAACCGCGTGACCGTAAGACGAGAACAAAAATTTTCTGGCAAAGAATAAATTGGAGGCCGGGGGCGGAATCGAACCGCCGCATGTCGGTTTTGCAAACCGAAGCATTACCACTTTGCTACCCAGCCACCGTGGAGGCGGTTTTATTAGCCTCCGCTAAAGCTAAGGTCAAGAAGGTAACGCTGCGTAGGCGTAAGCCGAGCCGCAAAGCGGCGGGGAGTTGCGAGGGGGCAAGGCCCCCTCGCACGTAAAACACTATGCAAGCTTCAGCTTTGCTTTTACTTCAGCAGGCAGGCTGGATTTCAGCATCCACGCTGCTTTCTCGTGCGCTTTGCTGCGTACGACCAGCAAATCGGTTGTGCCTTCATCGTCTGCCTTCTGCGCGGCATTGAGCGCCTTCTTGATGGTCTGCGTCAGCGCCATGTTGCTTTGATAGAGATCTTTCACCATCTGATTTTCATCGGCATCACTTGCTGCTTCCTTGATGGAAGAAAGCTTGGCGAATTCAGCAAATGTTCCCGGCGCTTTTTCACCCAGCGAGCGAATACGCTCGGCGATTTCATCATTGGCCAATGCAAGCTCATTATACTGCCCCTCGAACATGAGGTGCAGGGAGTGGAAATGACGCCCCTCGACATTCCAGTGATAGTTCTGGGTTTTGAGGTAAAGCGTGTAGGTATCGGCGAGTACGCGTTTGAGCGCTTCCGTCACTGGTTTGTTCGACATGGCAGTCTCCTTTTCATTCCTTATTGTACGCGTGGTAGATCAATGAGCAATACTTCTGAGGGGGTATTGGCGGACATCACCAGTTTCCTCTCATTCACCAATGCGGCACCATCCCCTGCCTTTAAGGTTTGGCCATTCACACTCACCTCTCCCTTGGATATAAGCAGATAAGCCGCGCCTTCAAGGGCTTGCTCGTGCGTTGCACCTTGGGCGATGTGACCGCCCCAAATAGCCGCGTCAGAGTCGATATAGAGCGCATCGTCGCCCTTAGTGCCGCTCACCAACAGTTTAAGGCCCTCGCCAGCTTGCGGAAAGGCACGTGTTTCCCAACGCGGTGTGTTGCCTTTAGTGCGCGGGTGAATCCAGATTTGATAGAGGCGCGTGTCTTCACCCTCTTTGTTCCACTCACCATGCACAATGCCAGTGCCTGCCGACATAATCTGCACATCACCTGCTTTGGTGACACCCTCATTGCCGAGTGAGTCTTTGTGGGTAATCGCTCCCTCACGCACATAGGTAATGATTTCCATGTCGCGGTGCGGATGCGGGTCAAACCCACCACCGACTTTGACGATGTCGTCATTGATGACGCGCAATGGGCCAAGGCCCATGTAGCGGTCATCGTGATAATTCGCGAAGCTGAAATGGTAATGCGCATCGAGCCAGCCGATGTTCATCGTGCCAAGGGATTCGTAAGGTCTAATCGTAATCATAACGTCTCTTCATCCACGCCACAGGTTTAGGTGGCGGATATGGGTGAAATATAGGCTTTTTATTGAAAATCGCCAGTCCACCTATTGCAACGGATTGTTTCCTTTATTGCTAGCGACGCGTTCCTAGGGCGGTGCGTGGCGTTCCACCTCTAGATGGCGGCGACAAAATGCTATCCACTAATTCTATCGCTTCGGCAGGAGAAAAAAGGTTATCTTGTGAGTTAATTCCATCATTATGAGAATTCCCTAAGCCAAATCGTACAAAAGCGCTGTTGTGTACGCTAAGATCAGTTGCGCTTGCTTCTATAGGTTTGCCGTCTTCACCGGTGATGCGCCTGTTGATCATTTTTGCAGCATCTTGAATGTCGTGATCTTGTTGTGTAGCGTCTGCTATTTCGCGTATGTGCTGAAGCGCTTGTTGCTCTAATCGCTGAAAATCAGTGCCATTGAAATTTGCAAGTCCTGCAGCTTGAAGTTCTTCATTTGCAAGGTTCTTTGCTCCAGTAGCAAGGGCAAGATATCGCACGAACTCCGCAGATGTCGTGTCTTTAATCACTCCATTCCTTTTAAGCCTCGTCGATTGAAGTTCTTCAATTTGAATTGGTTGTCCTGAGGCATCAAACACAACCTTAAAAATTTCTGTTCTAGGTGTCTTAGCGGATAGGTCTCTGAAGTTAAAAAACTCCTCTGAGCCCTGTTCGTTTATTGTAAGTTGCATCGATACGGTCTTATTATCGCGCGTGAGAGAAAAATCGTTAAATTTAACTTTCCCATCCAGTGAAAACTCTGCGTTGATTTTAGTGTTTTGTTCTCCGGCTTCGCCCAAAAGGGCATAATTCAAACCATAGCCCGTAATACCACTTACATCATATGTTGGTGTAGCTACGATAACAGAGGGGATATTAGTTACGTTAATAGCAGTTGTTGTATTCGTAACCCTATCACGCGTCATTTGTGAAAATCGGCCATCTTCATTACCAGCCATGACTATACCTTCATCTCTATAATGCCAAGATCCATAAAATCTCTTGTCATTGTTTGTTTCTTGATCATGAGAAGCGATCAATAAAATGTCTTTTGCGGCCGCTACAAATTCGTAATCAAAGCCTATATCACTGAAAATTTCGCCTAGTGATGATGCTGGATTCGCTTGTGAATCTTGAATAGCCCCTAGGCGCTGCACATCAACAATACCAGCGGTAACAAACAGTGACCCTAAGACCTGCCGTTCATCTGATGATTCGCTTGCGCCTGTTGGTTCAGCCATAGTTACCCCCTATAGCTTAGGATAATCGAAAAAGATTAATAGCCTGTTAAAATAGTGTTGTATTACGCCGCTTTCTTCACCTTTGATGCAGCAGCCAAGGCTTGCTCTAGATCGGCGATGATGTCTTCCGCGTCTTCGATGCCGATGGACACACGAATCATCTCGCCCAGCACACCGGCTGCTTGGCGTTGCGCTTCGCTTAGCTGGCTATGGGTAGTCGAGGCAGGGTGAATCACCAGCGAACGCGTGTCACCGATATTGGCGAGCATCGAGAACAGCTTCATATTCTCAACCGTTGCTTTCGCTGCTTCGAAACCGCCTTTTACACCGAATGTGAAAACTGCACCGGCACCTTTGGGCAGGTATTTTTTAGCAAGCGTATGGTATTTGCTGCTTGGCAGACCTGCATACGAAACGCTGCTGACCTGCGGGTGCTTCTCCAACCACTCGGCCACTTCCTGTGCGTTTTTCACATGGCGATCCATGCGTATGCCCAGCGTTTCAATGCCATTCAATGTTAGGAACGAATTGAATGGCGACTGGCTAGCACCCAAGCCACGCAGACCAATGGCGTGACCATGCACCGTGAGTGCGCGCTTGCCAAATACCTCGGCCAGAATTTTACCGCCGCATGAAGCGTGCGGCTTGCCGAGTTCAGGGAATTTCTCGGCGTGCTTGAGCCAATCAAACGTACCGCCATCGACCACCGCGCCGCCAATAGCAGTGCACTGACCGTTCAAGAATTTGGTGGTCGAATGCACGATGATATCTGCACCCCACTCAATCGGGCGGCAGAGATATGGCGAGGCCATGGTGTTATCGACGATGAATGGAATCGCCGCTTCTTTGGCGATGTTGGAAATGGCTTCCATGTCGGTTATCACGCCACCGGGGTTGGCGAGTGATTCGACGAAAATCGCTTTGGTGTTTGGCTTGATAGCTGCTTTCACGGCGGCGAAATCTTCCATATCCACGATATCTGCCTGCCAGCCAAAGCTATTTGGGAAGAGGCTTTGAAACTGGTCAATCGTGCCACCATACAGGCGTTTGCTGGCGATGAAGCGATCACCCGGGCGCAGCAATGCCATGAGTGCAATAAGCTGTGCGGAATGGCCCGAGCCCGTGACGGTTGCACCCACGCCGCCTTCGAGTGACGCAAGCCGTGCTTCAAGCACCGAGGTGGTGGGGTTGTGCTGGCGCGCATAGACATTGCCGGGTTTTTTCATGGCGAATTTGTCGGCAGCGTCTTCGGCATTCTCGAACACATAGGCAGCGGTTTGGTAAATGGGCACTTGGCGCGCACCGGTGGTGGGCTCGGGCGTGTAGCCTTCGTGAATCGAACGTGTGTGGAAACCTTGTTTCTTGTCGGTCATAAAATCTCGTGTGAAAAATGTGATGTTAACGCAGAGCCTTAAAGCTCGCGTGCGGTAAGCCTGCAACTACTGCGGCCGACAACAACATCTACAGGTGAATTTCATGAGGCTGTTTATAGCTAGACTGCTTATGCTTGTAAAGCATTTGTCACCCCCGCGCAGGCGGGGGTCTATGCCATAATTCTTGGACGTCAGTTATTGTAGGCATGGATTCCCGCCTTCGCGGGAATGACAATTTTTATTGCATGCATAAAATAAACCTATCATTAGGAGCGCCATGAGCAGTGCATTAAAGATTCATGAAGCGGGCGGCACACACACCACCGACGTGGTGATTGTGGGCGCAGGCCCCTGCGGCTTATTTGCCGTGTTCGAGCTTGGTCTGCTCAACATTAAATGCCATTTGGTGGATATCCTCAATCGCCCCGGCGGCCAATGCGCCGAGCTTTACCCCGAAAAACCAATCTACGATATTCCCGCCGTGCCGATTTGCACGGGTCAGGAATTGACCGATGCGCTGCTCAAACAAATCGCGCCATTTGGCGCAGAATATCATTTTAATCAGATGGTCGAATCGCTCGAGAAAGACGGCGATTTTTGGGTGGTAAAAACCGATAATGAAACGACCATTCGCGCCAAAG
>JBMOEL010000082.1:0-8289 GCA_049314715.1 Rickettsiales bacterium | reverse complement strand
TAGCAATGTCTTGTCGGTAATGGCTGCTTCGAGCTCTTTCAAATCAATTAGCCCGTTGGTTTTCACGGGCAGGTACGTCACCGTGAAGCCTTCTTGCTCCATATGGCGCGCTGAATCCAGCACGCATTTATGCTCCGTCACTACAGTGATGATATGGTTCTTTTTGTCTTTGTAAAAATGACCCACACCTTTGAGGGCTATGTTATTCGCTTCTGTCGCACCACTGGTGAAGATGATTTCTTTTTCGTCGGCATTAATAACATTTGCCACCTGCGTACGTGCCAGCTCGCACGCCTCTTCCGCTTCCCAACCATAGGCATGGCTACGCGAATGCGGATTACCGAATTTTTCGGTGAAATACGGTAGCATCTTTTCCAGCACGCGTGGGTCGCACGGTGTCGTGGACTGATAGTCCAAGAATATGGGGAATTTAATGGTCATTTCTGTATCTCGTATTATTTTGAATGCTCACTATAATAACATAGTAAACTAGTCAACTATTATCAAGGCTAGGCAGCCTTGTGTTTTCCAAGGCGCTCATAGGTGTTTTTCCAAGCGCTGGCAAATGATTTTAGGTCATTTTCCTGACTATTCCAGCCGATACTTACGCGTACCGCGCAACTCGCTGTTTCCTGCGGGACACCCATGGCTTTTAGCACATGTGAGGGCTCAATACGTCCCGAAGAGCACGCAGAGCCTGCGGAAACAGCGAATCCCGCCAAATCAAAGTTCATGAGCTGTGTTTCGCTTTTCACGTTTGGCATGGCCAAAAGGCTCGTATTCGGTAAACGTGAGGAGGCTTTACCGAATATCATTGCTTCTGGTAACTCGGCCTCCAGCGCGTTGCGCGCGGTTTCCCATTTCTTAGATTCGGCACAACTTGCCACTTCTTGCATCAATGCGGCGAATCCAACAATCTTTGCGACATCCTCGGTGCCTGCTCTGCGGCCAAGTTCCTGCCCGCCACCTGTCAGCAGCGGCTTGATAGCCAAATCATTACGCAAGACCAGCGCACCAATACCGATTGGCCCGCCAACCTTGTGAGCACCAATCGTCATCATATCGGCTTTCAGCAGGCCGAAATCGACAGGTATTTTGCCAATGGCCTGCACCGCGTCCGTATGTAGTAAACCACCATGCTTATGCACGATATCGGCAATCTCGGCGATGGGATTAATAACGCCCGTTTCATTGTTTGCCAGCATCACGCTCACCAGCGCGGGGCGGCCAAGCGCTGCCAATTTCTTGTCGAGCACTTCCAGATTCACAATGCCGTTTTCATCGACAGCAAGCGTATCGCTACCCAGCAACGATGCGGTTTTGAGGATGGACGCATGTTCAATCGCCGAAACCAGTATGGGGCGATCAAACCCGCGCAGTACCATGTTATTCGCTTCCGTTGCTGAACCCGTAAACAGCACCTCATTGGCGAATACGCTTAAGCTGTCTGCAATGGTTTTTCGGCTATCTTCTAGTAACTTCTTGGCTTCACGCCCTGCGGAATGGATGGATGAGGGGTTCAGCGGCTGCCCTTCAATCGCCTGCATAGCCTTCAAAACCGAAGGTCTGAGCGGCGCAGTCGCGTTGTAATCGAGGTAAATGTTCATTGTCACAATATATTCACACAAGGCAGGTTTAGCCAGTGGTAAATTACAAACAAAGTTAGGAGATTACCGTGGCAAACACCTAATACAGCCGTTCAAATTCCGATGAACATTTGGTTGTTCCTTTCCAAGAGAAACTGCTCGGCATGTTTTCTCAATTCCGTCAAAATATAGATGTAGGCGGCCTATACTCCATGCGACAACGTGTATCTGACTACATTACCTCTCATGAGATTTACGCGGATGAGCTTGCAGAGCGCGTCGATCAGCTAGATGAAAACAGGGACTTGGAAGCCATGCATGCGGGACTTACCGAATTCTTCGGTGACAGTGTTATTGCTCGTGAATTTATGACCTTACATGAACTTGATGATTGGACACTACATTTTATGTTGGGCATTTCTGATGATTACGTACCTGAACACGACTCTTTCACTCGCGAAGAACATGATGAAGTGCGCAATAAAATTATTGATTTGATGGTAGCAGTTGGTGTGAATATATCGCTTGCTACTGTTGGTCTTAAGCGATTTGAAGAACAAGTGCGCGCCGTGAGCCAGCAAGAAACAGGCTTAACAACCGCACATTCCATTTAATTAGGCATGAGCGGCCGTGGTGTCCTGCATCATTTCGGCGAACATATACATGTTGGCGGCCTCGCGCGGATCAATCGGAAATTTTTGTTTGAGCTTGCGCTCACACACATCCGCCAATGAAACGGAGCGCAGGTAATTAAAAATCTGGTAGCCCAAACCTTCCCATAAATCATGCGTCAGACAGCGGGTTTTCGGCGCCATGCAGCCTTCGTGCGAACCGCCATTACAGCGCGTCATTTTAATCGACTCATCTGCCGCCATGACGATTTCGGCAATCTGTGTGTCGCTTGCCGCTTTTGCTAGCTGATAGCCACCACCAGGCCCGCGCACCGATTTGACGATATCGCGCTTTTTGAGCTTGGCAAAAATCTGTTCTAAATACGCCAATGGGATTTCCTGACGCTCAGCAACACCCGCCAAGGTCACTGGCTTATCGCTTTTGGCGATTGCCAGATCCACCATCGCCATTACAGCGTATCGTCCTTTGGTTGAGAGTAACATTATTGCTTCGCTTCCCAGCGGGTTGCCGCCGCTTCTTCACCCGCTTCTATGCTACGTTTTTCGATGGTTTGCAAGCGTGACTCAAGGATTTTGACCTGTTCCAGCAGTGTTTTTACGACGTCGTGGTCGTCATTACCATCGGTGGTGCCGTAGGAAGCAAAGCTTTGAGTTTCTTGGATTGCTTCGACCTCGTGCGCGGGAATACCCACCACGGTTGCCCCTGCCCGTACGTCTTTAACGACCACCGCGTTGGAGCCGATGCGCGCGCCCTTACCGACTGTAATCGGCCCAAGCACTTGCGCGCCTGCACCAATAATCACCTCATCTTCAATCGTGGGGTGGCGTTTGCCACGACTCAGCGACGTGCCGCCCAGCGTAACACCATGATACATGGTGACATGATTACCAATCACTGCTGTCTCACCAATGACCACACCAAACCCATGGTCGATAAAAAACTTCTCACCAATCATTGCACCGGGGTGAATTTCAATGGCCGTTAACAGGCGCGCAATGTGGGAAAGTATGCGTGCCATAAGCTTCATATCACGCTGCCAGAGCCAATGAGCGCCGCGATAAAACATCATCGCGTGAAAACCCGCATAGCAAAAAATCACCTCCCAGCGCGTTCTTGCCGCTGGGTCACGTGCCATGATGCTGTCAATTTCGTCTCTGATAGAACTCATAAAAACCTTGTTTCCCGATGGGGTTTACGCTACCACCGCGCCTAAATCAAATAGTTCCCATATGAAGGAGTGTCTATGGCAGAGGTGATTTTCCAAGGTCCCGAAGGTCGTTTAGAAGGCCGTTATCACCATAATCCGGACAAGCATTCGCCGATTGCGGTGGTGCTGCACCCACACCCGCTTTATGGCGGCACGATGAACAATAAGATCGTCTATCGTCTGTATAGCAGCTTCGCGCGCGCTGGTTTTTCGGTGCTGCGTTTCAACTTCCGTGGCGTTGGCCGTTCGGTTGGTAAATTCGATGATGGTATCGGCGAGCTGACGGACGCTGCAACGGCGCTTGATTGGGTGCAGTTGCAAAACCCTGACGCAGGCAGCTGCTGGATTGCTGGTTTCAGCTTCGGCGCGTGGATTTCACTGCAATTACTAATGCGCCGCCCTGAGATTGAGGGTTTCTTGGCGATTTCACCGCCCGCTAACATGTATGATTTCGGCTTCCTGTCGCCATGCCCTGCTTCGGGTCTTATTACGCAAGGCGACCGCGACGATATCGTGAGTGAGCCAGCCGTTGCGCAACTTGTTGAAAAACTTCGCGCACAAAAAGGCACGAAGGTGGACTATAAAGTCATCGCCGGTGCAGACCATTATTATCGCAATAATATGGACCAGCTCTATGAATTGGTGGACCAGTACGTCCTCACCAAGACAGAGGAATTAAAGGCGCGCCCACGTCTGCGCCCTGACCGTAAGCGCCGCAACCTACCGATTGATAATCTGATTAAGGCAATTAACGAGGCTTAGTATTATTTAAGTGCGAGGGAACTCTTTGTTCCCTCGTGACTCCCTCAGCCGCAAGCGGCTCGGCTTACGCCTACGCGCGTATCCATTCATACTCACGCTAAATACAGCGCACCGCCAGTTACCTTTACTTTAACGCCCGTTGTTGACGGTAGTGATAAAGCTAGCCCGCGGGCGCTGCGCATAGCGAGATAGGCGAATGCCTCGGCCTCTAGCGTGTCACCATTCCAACCCACTTCTTCAACGGGAGCGATTTTTGCCTTGGGTAAACGCTTGGCGAGCATCGCCATCAACGTTGCGTTATGGCGGCCACCACCTGTGATGAGCAATGTTTTGGGCGCGTCATTCACGTGCTCTATTGATTTAGCAATTGCTTCGACCGTGCAGGCAGCAAGGGTTGCCACACCATCTGCTGCAGCCAAGCCTTCCGCTACGCGTGACCTGAAATGGTTACGGTCCAATGATTTGGGCGCGGGCAACGCAAAGAATGGGTCGCACAAGAAATTCTCAACGCGCCCTCTATCCGCCTCACCACGTGCTGCGAGTTCACCATTCGCGTCAAAGCGCGTGGCGGCGTGATGCAGCATCCAATCGTCCATCAGGGCGTTACCGGGGCCGCAATCAAACGCCAGAATTTCACGGTTTTCACCAAGGTAGGTGACGTTCGCAACACCGCCGATATTCACCACCATGAGTGGTTTGGGTAGATTTTCTGCCAGTGCGCGGTGATAAAGCGGCACAAGCGGCGCACCCTGCCCGCCTTCGGCCACATCACGGCTTCTGAAATCCGACACCACAGAAATACCCGTCTTTGCAACGAGCAGCGGCGCATTGCCGATTTGCTCGGTGATACCTTCGTGTGGTGCGTGGCGAATCGTCTGCCCATGAAAGCCAATGAGTTTAATATCTTCGCGTGCAATAGCTGATTGCTTGATAAGCAGATTCACCGCCTCGACATGTTTTAGGGTGAGTGAATTGGCAATGGCGGCGCGGTCGCCCTGCCCCTTCATCAGCCCCAAAATATCGGCGCGCTCTACGTCGCTATAAGGTAACATCAGCGAGGGGCCGACTTCGACCGATTTTCTGCCGTCCGTACGCACCAAGGCGGCATCCACCCCATCGGCGGAGGTGCCACTCATCAGGCCAATAACCCACTGGGGCGTTTCAAACATGGTTTCCTCTTGTATCACCTCATCTTGCACATTATGAGAGTGACGACAAGAATCTAATGGTTGTCATTCCCGCGCAGGCGGGAATCTCTTTGGACTCTTGCACATGCTTTGAGGGAGATTCCCGCCTGCGCGGGAATGACGGATTTAGTGAACGATTTTATACAGATAATCAAAGAGCGTGGCTTCCTCCACCAAATGACGGACGAGGCAGGGTTAAGCACGCTGCTGAAAGAAGGCAAGCCCGCGACGGCCTATATCGGCTTTGATTGCACGGCGAAATCGTTGCATGTTGGCTCGCTGCTGCAAATCATGCTGCTGCGCTGGTGGCAGAAAACAGGCAATAAACCTATCGTATTGCTCGGTGGCGGCACGACCAAAATCGGTGACCCTTCCGGTAAAGATGAATCACGTCCGCCTATTACGGATGCCCAAATTAATGAAAATATGGAGAGCTTAAAGCAAGTATTTTCTAAGTTTATCACCTTTGGCGACGGCAAGACCGATGCTATCATGGTAAATAATGACGATTGGCTATCTAAACTATCGCTCATGGATATGTTACAGATTGGACGCCATTTTTCTGTCAATCGCATGGTGAAGCAAAAAAGCGTCCAGCTTCGCCTCGAACGTGAGCAGGAAATGAGTCTTCTCGAGTTTAACTACAGTGTGATGCAAGCATATGATTTTGCAGAACTCTATAAAGTGTATGGCTGTCGTGTACAAATGGGTGGAAGCGATCAATGGGGAAATATCGTTGCAGGAATTGACCTCAACAGAAGACTCCATGCGAAAGGTGTTGGCCAAGCTAGAGTTGGAAAGCTAGAAGTTGGCTTAGGCGAAGAAGATTTATCAAAAGAATTATACGGAGTTACTTCACCACTTCTGACTACTTCATCTGGCGCCAAAATGGGAAAAACCGCAGATGGCGCTGTCTGGCTCAATGCAGATATGCTAAAGCCCTATGATTACTGGCAGTATTGGCGCAATACGGAAGACGCCGATGTCGTGAAATTCCTGAAGCTCTTTACCGAGCTTTCGCTTGATGAAATCACCAAGCTCGGCGCGCTTGAAGGCGCAGGCATCAACGAAGCGAAAAAAGTACTAGCAACCGAAGCAACCGCATTGCTGCATGGCCGTGAAGCTGCCGAGCAAGCCGCCAAGACCGCCGAGGAAACGTTCAGTGGCTCAGGCGTGAGTGAGAATTTGCCAGAATATGAAGCACCAGCATCGGAACTAGAAGCTGGAACAAGTCTGATTAGATGGATAGTGAAAGTTGAATTCGCCTCAAGTAATGGCGAAGCGCGTCGCCTTATCAAGGGCAATGGAATCCGCGTTAATGATGTAGTGATTACGGATGAAAACCATCAGCTAACCAAGCAAGATTTTGGCGACAGAGGATTCATCAAGCTATCTGCTGGCAAAAAACGGCACGTACTTTTGAAGGCTGCTTAAGGCTTTTTCTTCTCACTTGGGAAATCTTCAGGCTGCACGTCTTTGAGTTCTTTGGGTGGCGGTGCGTCGAAGATATTGAAGATATTGCGCAGGAAACCAGGTGTGAAACCCGAGAGCGGATTCACTGATACTTGCGGGTCAGAATATTTGCCATCGACCGTGTAGCGGAATGCGACCAAACCCTCACCGCTTCCACCTGCCAGCATGCCGATAATCGGAATCTTACCGACGAAGCCGTTAATCCAATTCGCGGGAACAATGACGCCTTTCATATTCAGCACCGTAGTGGCGGTATCGAGCGCGCCCTCAATCGTTAATCCTACAGAACTTCCACTGGCTTTGCCGTCTTTCACGGTGACTTTGCCACCCAGCGCAATCATGGTGGCAGCGAGTTTATCGAAATAGATCCCTTCACCGCTCAACGTATTCGCCAAGCCACTGAACGACCCAACACTCAGAATTTTCCCAAGCACTTGTGAATTTTTCAGATTGAATTTGTCGATGATGAAGCGACCATTAAATGGTGCAGGATTTTGCGTATCGTCATAGGTGCCTTTAAGGTTCAACCCGCCATTATAGACGCGGTCCGATATATCAAGCGCCCTTAGGAAATCACCCGCATCACCCGCTTTTAATTCCAGCTGACGTTGGCCGTTTACCGTATTAATGGTTGCGCTAAAGTCGCTTTTGCCTGCTGTGCCTTGGAAATCAGCACTGGTGCAACGCTGTGTATCGCAACGCAAATAACCTTTCACCTGCTTGGTGGGGCCTGATTGGCTCAGCACGAATTCATCCAAATCCACTTGCAAATCTAATGCAGGGAAATCTTTGAGCAGCGTATTTTCTTCCTCATCATAACTGCCTGAAGCATCAAGGCGCTTACCACTCAGGCGAATTTCTTTACCCGCTGGCTTCACTTCATAGTTCACACGGAAATCGTTCAGGTTGGTTTGCAAACGTGGGACGGAGACGTACACCACCTCATCGTCTTTGGTGGCGACTTCGCCTGCTGCACGCAAATCGTCCGACTTTATATCAAAACGATAGGCATGCGGTGCGTAGGCATGTTTATCCATCTGCTCGACATTTAATGTGCCCTTAATGCCTTTGGCTTTTTTCCATGTAATGGGTGGGATATCGAGCTCTAAATCGGTCACATCAATCGCGGCACGTTTGACAATTGCATCCTTCGCACCAACTTCTAGCTGCGCGTCAATCACCGCATTACCGCCTTTGATTTCACGCATTTTGGGCAAGCCTACGCCCTCAAAATCTTTCGAGCCAAGCGTACCTTTGACACCCACCACCATGGGGCCAGAGTTTTGCTGTGCGACATCGAGGTTCAGTTTGGTATCGTCAATGTTGCTGGTGCCCTTAAAACTAAAATCGCTATTACTTGCGCGCAGCGTTCCATCCAGCGCTTGAAGATTCAGCTTGCACCATAGATCTGGCTGGCGGATGCCACTAAGCAGACCGTTAA
>JBMOEL010000081.1:0-8419 GCA_049314715.1 Rickettsiales bacterium | reverse complement strand
TCCACGTGGTAAAGTGAAAAAAGGTGAAGTGCATCGTGCTGTTATCGTGCGCACGAAGTTCGCCACCAAGCGTCAGGATGGTTCGACCATTCGTTTCGATCGCAACGCGGCAGTGTTGATTTCGAAACAAGGTGAGCCCATCGGCACCCGTATCTTCGGACCGGTTGCTCGTGAACTGCGCGCGAAGAAATTTATGAAAATCGTCTCACTGGCACCAGAAGTGCTCTAGTCGAGAAAGTTGGAGAAAGACAATGGCTGCGAAGATTAAAAAAGGCGATAAAGTGGTGATTCTTACCGGCAAAGACAAAGGTAAGACTGGTGAGGTGTTGAAAATCCTCGTCGAGGAAAACCGCGCATTGGTGCAAGGCATCAATATGGTTAAGCGCCACACCAAGCCTTCGGCTGCTGGCCAAGGTGGTGTTGTTTCTAAAGAAGCGTCGATTCACTTGAGCAACGTTGCGCTCGCTGATCCGAAAACGGGTAAGGCGACTCGCGTTGGTTTCCAAGTGCTCAAAGACGGCAAAAAAGTTCGGGTCGCAAAGCGTTCAGGCGAAGTAGTGAACGCATAAGGGATTATTTGAGGAAGTTATGGCAAAGGCAGCAACAGTAAAGAAAGAGTCGTCGGCAAAGAAGCCACGTCTTGAGGTCGTGTACGATAAAGAAATCGTACCTGCGCTGAAAGAAAAATTCGGCTACAAAAACGTGATGCAAATTCCACGTTTGACGAAAATCGTCATCAACATGGGCGTTGGTGAGGCTGTTGCCGACCAAAAGCAAATCACTGCCGCTGCAGAAGAAATGGCGCTGATCGCAGGTCAAAAGCCTGTTATCACCCGCGCGAAAAAAGCAGAAGCAACCTTCAAACTGCGCGCTGGTTTGCAAATCGGTTGCCGCGTTACGTTGCGTAAGCAACGTATGTATGAATTCCTCGACCGCTTCGTGAACACCGCTATGCCACGTATTCGTGACTTCCGCGGCGTGAACCCAAAGAGCTTTGACGGTCAAGGCAACTACAACATGGGCCTCAAGGAACAGATCATTTTCCCTGAGATTAACTATGATAAAATCAGCACGGTGCGTGGTATGGATATCACCATCGTGACCACCGCAAAAACCGATGACGAAGCGCGCGCATTGCTCGAAGGCTTCAACGTACCGTTCAGGAAATAGGGAGTATCACATGTCAAAACTGTGCATGAAAGAACGTAACCGCAAACGCGATGGTTTGATTAAGAAAAACCGCGCGCGTCGTAGCAAGCTTAAAGCCACCATCATGAACAAAGAGCTCGCGATGGAAGATCGTTTTGCTGCGCAAATGAAATTGGCGGAGTTGCCACGTAACTCAAGCCGCGTGCGTTACCGTAACCGTTGCGCCCTCACGGGTCGTGGTCGCGGTTACTACCGTAAATTCAAATTGTGCCGTAACCAGCTGCGCGAACTTGGTTCGTTTGGCTTGATTCCCGGCCTCGTCAAAGCAAGCTGGTAGGAGATTAGAAATGAGTAACGATAGAGTAGCAGATTTCCTGACCCGCGTTCGCAATGCGCAAAAAGCGCAGTTGGCGAATTTGACCTGCCCAGCGTCGAACCTGTTGGTCGATATCTGCAAGGTGTTGAAGGAAGAAGGTTTCATCGTCGATAGCCGCGTTGAGGCTGACGGTGCGAAGAAAAATCTCGTGGTAGAATTGAAATACCATGAAGGTGAGCCTGCCATTAAAGAGATTAAGCGCGTATCGAAAAGCGGTCAGCGCAAATACTCGAAAGTGGCAACGATGCCAAAACATTATAGCGGTTTGGGGATCGCCATCCTCTCCACCTCCAAAGGTGTGATGTCCGACTTCGCTGCGCGTCAGCAGCATGTCGGTGGCGAAATCCTCTGCACCGTATTCTAGGGAGAACGAAAATGTCACGCCTTGGTAAACTGCCTGTTACGATTCCTGATAAAGTGACCGTCACTGCAACTGCAGATACGATTACCGTGAAGGGTCCGAAAGGTGAACTCAAGACCCCCGTCAATAGCGATGTGGTGGTGGAAATTAAAGATGGTAAGTTCATCGTGAACCCTGCCAATGATTCGCAGCAAGCGCGTGCGATGTGGGGAACTGTGCGCTCGAACGTGAAGAACCTCGTAGAAGGCGTGACCAATGGCTATAAGAAACAGCTCGATATTTCGGGCGTTGGTTTCCGTGCCGCTGCACAAGGTCAGATCCTAACCCTGACGCTCGGCTTCAGCCATGAAGTGAAATACATTGTGCCTGCTGGCATCACCGTAACGGTGGACAAGCAGACCACCTTGGTGCTGGCTGGTTCAGACAAGCAGAAAATTGGTCAAGTAGCAGCAGAGATTCGTTCGCTACGTGCACCAGAGCCTTACAAAGGCAAAGGGATTAAATACTCGGATGAAGTCGTCCGTCGTAAGGAAGGCAAGAAGAAGTAAGGTAGTATTATGGCGCAAATTACAAAATTCGATCGCCGCAAAAATCGCGTGCGTTACAACATTAAGAAAAGCGGCCGCGTGCGCTTGAGCGTATTCCGTTCGGGTCAGCACATCTACGCGCAGCTCATTGACGATGCAAAGGGCGTGACCCTTGCTTCGGCTTCGACGCTTGATGCCGATGTTAAAGGCAAAGTGAAAAACGGTGCTAGCATTGAAGGTGCAAAAGTAGTGGGCGCACTGATTGGTGAGCGTGCGAAAGCTGCAAAAGTGAAAGAAGTGGTCTTTGACCGCGGTGGATATTTGTTCCATGGCCGTGTGAAAGCGTTGGCGGAAGCCGCACGCGAAGCTGGCTTGGCGTTTTAATTAGGGGAAGAACATGGCAGCTCAAGGACAACAGAACCAACAAAACCGCGGCGGCAATAACCAAGGTGGTAACAACCGTGGTGGCAACCGTGATGGTGGCAATCGCGGTGGTAACAACCAAGACCGTGGCGCTGGCCAAGGTGAAGGTGGCAGCGATTTGATTGACCGTTTGGTCTCGATCAACCGCGTAACCAAAGTCGTGAAGGGTGGCCGTCGTTTTGGTTTCGCTGCACTCGTAGTGGTTGGTGATGGTAAGGGCAAAGCTGGTTACGGCACCGGTAAGGCTAAAGAAGTCCAAGACGCGGTGCGTAAAGCAACCGACGATGCTAAGAAGAAAATGGTGCGTATTCCGCTGCGCGATGCGCGCACGCTGCACCATGATATCAACGGCCGCTTCGGCGCTGGTAAAGTAACACTGCGTTCGGCTCCGGCTGGTACGGGTATCATCGCCGGTGGTCCAATGCGTGCGATTTTCGAGGCGATTGGTGTGCATGATATTGTTGCGAAATCAACGGGCACATCCAACCCACATAACATGGTGAAAGCAACCTTTGCTGCGCTCAAGTCCATGACATCACCCAAGAATGTTGCGGCACGCCGTAGCATGAAAGTGGGTGAGATTGTGGAGCGTCGCGAAGTTGGCGCGAAAGCAGCTGGCGTTCACAACGAAGCGGAATAATGGAGTAGGTCATGGCTGCAAAAAAGACAGTAACAGTAGAACAAATTGGTAGCCCGATTGGCCGCACCAAAGATCAAGAAGCGACCTTGAAAGGCCTTGGCCTTGGCAAGTTGCGCCGCCAGAGCACGCTCGAAGATACGCCTGCGGTGCGTGGCATGATTAACAAGCTATCGCACATGGTGCGCGTAGTTGACGCGAAATAACGGAGAGAGACAATGGAACTCAACGAAATCAGAGACAATGAAGGCGCACGCAAAAAGCGTATGCGCGTGGGCCGTGGCATTGGCTGCACCAAAGGCAAAACGGCTGGCCGTGGTTACAAAGGCCAGACCTCGCGTTCAGGCGTGGCGATCAAAGGCTTCGAAGGTGGTCAGATGCCGATTCACCGTCGTTTGCCAAAGCGTGGTTTTACCAATCATGCACGCTTGGAATTCGAATCTATCACCTTCCGTGACATCCAAGTGCTCTTGGACACTGGTGTGGTGAAATCGGGTGATACGATTACCACCGAGCTTCTTAAGAAGAATAAGGTGGTTGCTAAAACGGCTGAGGGTGTGAAGCTCTTGCTCAAGGGCGAACTCAAGACCAAGCTGAACTTTGATATTGAGCGCGCGTCGAAAACTGCGATTGAGGCAGTTGAGAAAGCTGGCGGCAAAGTGACCGTGAAAGTGAAAGCCGTTTACCCAAAAGGTAAGCAAGCGAAGTGGACGAAGAAGGCGTAGTAATTTAATTTCCAGTCATCCTCGCACTCGTTGCGAGGATTTAGATTCTCGGAGCAAGTCCGAGAATGACTAAATGGTTGAAATGAAAAGGGCCCCCCAGTTGGCGCCCTTTTTAGTTTTTTAGTAAATAGTTTCTAAACAATAAGCTGCAAGCTGTGTTACTGTTACTCAGTAGATAGTCAGCTGTCACTATGGCTGTAGATGAAGTGGTGGTACAGGTGCTTAATCCATTCTGTGCACGTATAACCACTTTTCCCACTGCTGGTTTTCCATCATCTATTTTTGTGTCAATATTCCAAGCCTCTTCGGGTTTTAAAAAGGGATTGGCTGGGTCATAATCTGGAAATTGGATGCCTACTTGAAATGTATTATCATAATTTCCATCAAACCAGATTGAACCACTCGCTACAGCACCCATATATTGAATATGCCATAAGGTGTTACTGATGCGTCCTGCTGGAGTGTTTGCTCTAGTTGATCCCCAAATAGTTGCTCCTTGCTGAATACCGTTAAATTGTCCTTCTATCATGCCCGCATTTGCAAGATGTTGCCAGAATCTGAAGTATTCATTAGATCCAGCAGAAACGTTGATTCTTCCATCTTCATTCCCATCACAGGTTGCTTGGCCTGAGCTTGCGGTTGTCGCGCATGTTGCAGGTGTTGGGTCAGCCGCGCCCCATGTATCTACCGCATTAGAAAAATCACCCGGTAGCGCGTCAAATTTCTGACGAAATTGAAGGGTGGCGGTTTTGTATTTATCGAAATCGGTGATAACGGATCGCACTTCTGCGGCGCGGATGAGCGACTGCCCAGCCAATATACCGCCCGTGAGCAAGCCGACAATCACCAAGCCAATGGATAATTCGATAAGGCTGAAGCCGCGCGTATCGTCATTCCGGCGTAGGCCGGAATCTATGCCAAGCCTCTTCGACATAGAACCCGTTATGGCATGGATACCGGCCTGCGCCGGTATGACAAGAGTGAAAACCATACGTTACCCCCAAAAGGTTGCATTTAGGGATGACAATACTACATCCATCTTCTAAAACGCCAGTCTATTTAATCACCTAAGGTTGTGTACGAATATGGTTTCCTCCGCAGAACGCCTCGCTCAAGGCTTGAATTTCGGCTTACTTTCAAAAGCCACTGAACTTAAACAGCGTATCCTTTTTGTGCTGGGCGCGCTGATTGTGTATCGCCTCGGCACCTATATTCCGATTCCGGGCATTGACCCACATATTTTGGAGCAGATTTTTGCGCAGCATCAAGGTGGTGTGCTTGGCATGTTCAATATGCTATCGGGCGGCGCACTCTCACGTATGACAATTTTCGCACTCGCGGTGATGCCGTATATTTCGGCCTCGATTATTATGCAGTTGATGGGCGTTGCTGTTCCCCAACTTGCTGCACTGAAAAAAGAGGGCGAGGCGGGTCGTCGTAAGATGAACCAATATACACGCTATGGCACAGTGCTGCTCGCGGTGATTCAGGGGTATGGTATCGCAGTTGGTCTGGAAGGTATGCAAGTATCGGGCGGCCAGTCGGCGGTGATTGACCCTGGTGTATTCTTCCGCTTCACCACGGTGATTACGCTCACAGGTGGCACCATGTTCCTGATGTGGCTGGGCGAGCAAATTACCCAGCGCGGCATCGGGCAGGGGATTTCGCTGATTATTTTCGCGGGGATTATTGCGAACTTGCCAAGCTCGCTCGCCAGCATGTTTGAGCTGGGTCGTAAGGGCGTGCTCTCGACCCCCATTATTTTGATGATTATCGTGGTGGCACTTGGTCTGATTGCGGCAATCGTGTTCATGGAACGTGCGCAGCGCCGCGTATTGGTGCAATACCCCAAGCGTCAGGTCGGCAATAAAATCATGCAAGGCGAGGCAACGCACTTGCCCATGAAGCTCAACGCGGCGGGTGTGATTCCACCAATTTTCGCGTCATCGATTCTGCTCTTCCCACTGACGATCGCGAGCTTCAATGCAGGCGGTCAGTCGGAAATTTTGAGCTTTATCACTAGCCATTTGGCGCATGGGCAGCCCGCTTATATTTTCCTCTATGTCGCTATCATCGTGTTCTTCTGCTTCTTCTACACGGCGGTTGTTTTCAACCCGACGGAGACGGCAGAGAATCTGAAAAAAAATGGTGGTTTTATTGCGGGCATTCGCCCTGGTAAAAATACCGCCGACTATCTCGATTACGTGATGACGCGTTTGACGGTAGTGGGTGCTATTTACATCGCGATTGTGTGCGTCATTCCCGAAATCATGATTGCGGAATATGCGGTGCCATTCTATCTCGGCGGTACGTCGCTGTTGATTGTGGTCAACGTGATTATTGATTTTGTGGGTCAGGTGCAGTCGCATCTGTTCGCGCATCAATATGAAGGGCTGATTAAAAAAGCCCGTTTAGGTAAGAGGTAGCCATGAACATCATTCTTCTTGGCCCTCCGGGCGCTGGCAAAGGTACGCAGTCGGACTTTTTGCGCGATACGTATCACCTCACCAAACTCGCAACAGGCGACATGTTGCGCGCGGCGGTGGCCGCAGGCACCGAGCTTGGCAAAAAAGCCAAAGCGGTGATGGACGCTGGCGCGCTGGTGAGTGACGATATTATGATTGGCATTATTCGCGACGCGATCAGCGAAAAAAATTGCCCCAAAGGTTTTATTCTTGATGGATTCCCACGCACCGTTGCACAGGCCGAGGCGCTGGATGCGATGTTGGCATCGGAAGGCAAGAAGCTCGACCATGTGATTGAGCTGAAGGTGAATGACGCCGAAATGGTGGCGCGTATTTCAGGCCGTTATAGCTGCGGTAAATGCGGTGCGGGTTATCATGACCTCTTCAAGCAACCTGTGAAGGTTGCTGTGTGTGATAGCTGCGGCAGCACGGAATTTAAACGCCGTGACGATGACCGTGCAGAGACAGTGGCAAAACGTTTGGAAGCCTACCATGCGCAAACCGCGCCGTTGTTGCCGTATTATGCGAAACTGGGTGCGCTCAAATCACTCGATGGTATGGCAGCGATTGATGATGTGACCGCGTCACTCAAAGCGCTCATTGATAAAGACAGCAAAGCCGCTTAGCCTAGTGCTGCTCCCCGTTCCTGTCCTGCACCTCTTGGTGTAGCGTCTGGGCCTTTACCATGAGCAAAAGCTAGCCCAGCAGCGTCGCTCACACGCGTGGCTGCTTGGTATTCTGCGTGACCTGCTTCGATTTGAGCCTGAGTTTTGCGTTCGGGTTCTGTAGCAGCTTCAGCTGGTGCAGTAGGTTCGGCAGGAGTCGAGGGCGCTGGGCTGCTTACTTCGGCTGGTGCTACTTCGGTTTCGGCTGGTGCAGCGGGCTCTGTAGCACCGCCCGCAGATGTTGTAGATGGTGTGGTTGGTGTTTGTGCCGTCTCGTCACCCGCAGGCGCGGTTGTGTCAGTAGCAGCGCATGGTGGCTCAGTTGGAGTAGATGCTGGAGGTGAAGCTGGTGCAGCTGGTGCAGGAGATTGCGTAGTGCTGCTAGCCGCAGGTGCAGATGGGGCAGTGGCAGTGGGTGATGTCTCAGTGGCGGGAGGTGTTTGGGTTGCAGTAGCAGGTTCGGCAGGTGCTGTAGCTGGTGGTAGTGTAGGCTCTGTCCGTTGGGTTTCTCGAATTATGGCCTCTCGTTCTGGAAATGTGCGATGGGAGATTCCGCCAGCCATAGGATCATAGACCCTGCGCATTTGATCAATATAAAGGTCTCCATATCCCATTTTTGTGGCTATTATGTCTGCGGCTGATTCACTGTCGCGTGGTGCCATGTCACCATGTAGGTCTCCTGTGGCACTCTCTATCGCTACATGCCCATATTCATGGGCCGCTACTGCAGCTTTATCTGCTGCAGAATAACTCTTATCAACTAAGATTATATAAGTACCTTCTTGGGTGCGTGTCATTAAGCCGCCTTCAGCTTGACCCGCTGCATATATATTTTCAGCTGAAGCTTCGTACATTTGTACACGTGCGGAACGCATCCTGTTTTTTTCTTCTTCTGTGGCGCCCGATATTCCAATATAAGCTTGGTACCTAGCTTGCAGATCGGGGTTTTTGTATTGGGAAAGGGCGCCGCTTTCTACATAGTCCGCAATCTCTTTATCGCTTGGTTGGGCGCTTGTCTCAGTAGTTGGGTCTGCCATCACAATCTCGATGTTGATTTAGTTGCCTAATATCATTCGAAAATATCATGTAAA
>JBMOEL010000080.1:0-8445 GCA_049314715.1 Rickettsiales bacterium | reverse complement strand
TCGTTCGTTCCCAAGAAGCCGCCGATTAGAGGCATTGAGCAGTACGAAAACACGAGCGTGTTCTACGCCGTGAAAAAGCGCGAGCAGTTCCGTGGCAAGAAGCTGGTGATTGTCGGTGGTGGCGATAGCGCGCTCGATTGGACATTAAACCTGCATGAGATTGCATCACACATCACCCTCGTTCATCGCCGTGATGAATTCCGCGCCGCGCCTGACTCGGTCGAGAAGATGCGCGCACTCGTCGCTGCAGGTAAAATCGATTTGCTGTTTGGTCAAGTGAGAGACTTACAAGGCTCCAATGGCCAATTGGAATTGGTTGAAATCACTGACAACGAAAAACAAATAAAAAGCATTGCGTGCAACGCACTTCTACCCTTCTTTGGCCTCACGATGAAGCTTGGGCCTGTTGCGAATTTTGGCCTGAATTTACATGAGAATCTGATTACGGTGGATACGGAAAAATTCGAAACCTCCGTGCCCAGCATCTTCGCGATTGGTGATATCAACACTTATCCGGGCAAACTGAAACTCATCCTCAGTGGTTTCCACGAAGGCGCGCTGATGGCGCAGCAAGCCTTCCGCTATATTTTCCCTGATCAGAAACTGCGCTTTCAATATACAACTAGCTCCACCGATTTGCAAAAGAAGCTCGGGGTGAAGTAATGCAAGTATTCACGCTGAACGTGACTGACCACGACGGCGCAGAGCATGTGCTTGAAGCCCCCGAGGGTTGGCGCGTGATGGAAATCATTCGCGATAATGGCCTCAAAATAAAAGCAGAGTGCGGCGGTGCCTGCGCCTGCGCCACCTGCCATGTGTATGTGGATGATGCGTGGCTATCAAAGCTTACGCCACCGACGGCGGATGAAGAACTCTCACTCGATGATGCGATGCAGGTCGAGCCGAACTCCCGCCTCTCCTGCCAGATTCTGATGAATGAAGAGCTGGATGGGCTGCATGTTACCTTAGCGCCAAATCCAGAGTAGTTTTGGTGCGAGGGAACGCTTCGTTCCCTCGCTTGAACTAGAAAAATCGGTACTCAATGTACCAATTTTTTGCGCTTCAAGCCCTCCGCCGCTATCGCGGCTCGCGCATCTGCGGCGCTACGCAAAGCAAATTGGTTGACCAAGTCAACAAACCTAACAACCTGTTAATCAAGGCAAAGTAAATCCCATCGATTTAGATACCTCTTATCCAAATCGGCGAATTTGCGCATACTGCTATCTTTTCTTGGCGTCCCGTCTCTTTTGAGTTTTCCAAGATACTCTTTATGATGATCGGCTGCATATTTGGCCGCCTCTCGTTTTGGAACAATATAATACTCTGGAGTTCCCAACTCATTAAGCCGAACAAATACATAAAAAAGATTGGTAGCCTCTTCTGTTTCAATTTTTTTGTTCAAAACCCATTTTTTACCTGTGCTTTGAGATGTTTTAACTTGAACACCAACGCTTTTAGTTGCGTTGATATTGGATACAAGAATATCAACACCTCGTGTATTACGAAGCGTTATTGAGGCAATATAGCCCCTTCGTGAAAGCTCTGCTGCAACAAAGTATTCGCCTGCCACTCCAGACAATCCCGCCGATAATTTTGCACGTTTTTTGCCCATTATTTCCACTCCTCTACAATATCTTCCAGCTTCGGCCTCTCGCGCTCTTCGGGTTTTTCGGTGGCGGTGCCGATGTAAATAAACCCTGCGATGCGGCCACCCATTTCGCGCTCGATAACCTCGTCAAACGCCACCCACTCGGTGAGCCAATTTCCAGCGAAGTCGAGCATATGCGCCGCGTGCAAAATATTCATGCAGACTGCACCGACTGACAATTCCTGCTCCCACAACGGCGCTTTGATGGATTCGACGGGGTTGGACGTGACCACGAGTAACAACGGTGCGCGCTGCGGGCGCTGGCGTTCAAACTCAATTTGTTTTTCATTCGCATCGGGGTTGAGTTCCAAAAAACGTTTCGCGAACAACTCACCTAATTTCGCCTGTCCTGCTTTATGCAAAACCCTGATGCGCCATGGGCAGAGCTTGCCGTGGTCGGGCACGCGGGTTGCGGCGCGCAAAATCAACTCCAATTGCGCATCATCTGGCGCGGGCTCAGCCAGATTGGCAGCCTTCACGGAACGGCGCGTAAGAAGATAATCGATAGGTTGCATGAACACTCTTTAGCCCCCTCACCCAGCTCTGTCTAGGCTCGTGCCTCGCCAAGACGGCGCAACCCTCTCCCTCAGGGAGAGGGTTAGTAAATGCTTGTGGGTAAGCTTGAAGTTGAATCACGTTTAGCATGACAATTACCCAACAAATATGGTATGTTGAGCGTAATAAAGGAATATAAAAAACAATGTCGAAACCTCGCTCCATCCTGTTTGTGTGTACAGGAAATATCTGCCGTTCCCCCGCTGCTGAAGGTCTTATGCGCCACGCTCTTAAAGAACGCGGCGTGTTTGAGGAATTCTCGCTTGATTCCGCGGGCGTGGATTCGCACCATATTGGCCAAGCGCCCGACCCCAGAGCACAAGAGACGGAGCTGAAGCATGGCGTCGATATCTCGGATTTGCGGGCGCGCAACATTCGTGGGCGCGACTATGATATGTTCGATTTAATCTTGGCGATGGATGAAACGCACCTCGCCAAACTCAAGAAACATAAACCGAAAGAATGCAAAGCGCGCATTGAGCTCTACCTTCCCTATTCGGAGACAACATCGGTGCGCGAGGTGCCCGACCCCTATTATGGCGATATCAGTGACTTTGAATATGTCCATGAGTTATTAAAAATGGCCACGGATGGGATTATTAAGAAACTTGTTTAGTGTTAGTTAAAAGCGCAAAGCGCTTTTGTCACGCTCGCTACGCGGCGCAAAACCATCGCTTACGGCGGATGGTTTTGATACCAATTCGGAAAGTTTACGAATTGGCATAAGGCATCTGGCCGCTGTGCATAAAATTACAATAAAATAGCAAAATCATACAGTAAGTTAGTTTACCCACAGTTTTTCCTTTACACCCCAATTATTAAAATCTATTAACAACTTCGCGAAGTCTTTAATAAATAAACGATAGTTGTTAATAATGATGGTGGTTGTCACAGGCGGTCGCGGCTTTATTGGCTCGCATTTGGCGGATGCGCTCGTTGCTTCTGGCAATGATGTGACCATCTTAGACAATTTGTCCACAGGCACAAAATCCAATGCTCCTGCTCAGGCCAAGCTCGTTGTCGACGATGTTGCCGATGTGGCGCTGGTGCATGAGCTAGTAGGCAAAGCTGACCTAGTATTCCACCTTGCTGCCGTTGCCTCCGTTGAGCAATGTGAGCGCGACGCAGAGAACAGCCATCGCACGAATTTAATTGGTACCAAGAATGTGTTGGATGCGGCGGCGGCATCGTCCAAGAAGCCGCTTGTTGTCTATGCTTCCTCGGCTGCGGTATATGGCGACAACCCGAATCTGCCGCTGGCAGAAACCGCGCAAACCCAGCCGCTAGGCAATTATGGCCGCGATAAGCTGGCAGGCGAAATCTACGCCAAGGAACAAAACATCCGCAGCGTTGGCTTGCGGTTCTTTAATGTCTTTGGCCCGCGCCAAGACCCGCGCTCGCCCTACTCTGGCGTTATCAGCATTTTCACTGACCGTGCCCTTGCTGGCCAAGGCATCACCTATTTCGGAGATGGGGAGCAAACGCGTGATTTCATCTATGTGGGTGATATTGTGAAGTTGCTGATGGCCGCTTCAAACCATTCCGGCTCAGCCGCGGTGGCTAATGGTTGCACTGGCAAAGCTACCAGCCTGAAACAGCTCGTCACGACGATTGCAGAACTCGTTGGCAATGCACCCAAAACAAACCACGCTGAAGCGCGTAAGGGCGATATTCGCCATAGCCTTGGCAACCCTGAGCAGGCGAAGAAGCTGTTTGGATTTATGGCAACGACACCCCTCAAAGATGGGCTGGCCACATTGGTTGGCGCATCCCAGAAAGAGGCTGCCCATGCATAAATTTTCTGTGTACTCAAAGCCACAGCAAGGCATTAAAGAACCGCTACAGGCTGTTGATTTTTCTAATTTTCGCGACAGGTTGGGTGCGCTTATGTCCAATAACGCGAACACGCAGCGCATGTTCCAATGCGCGCAATTTTTTCGTCGCCTCGGCAGAGTAGATTTTAGGAACGAGGCTACCCATGCGTAAATATATTCTTGTTGCACTCGTACTGGTGGTGATTGGTATCGGCGCCAGCTTGATGCTCATCCCTAACGAGCAAGACGTTGCGGTCATGCAAGCACGTGACGTGCAGACCATTGACCTAGGCAATGTCGATATCGAGGCAGAATATGCGCAAGGGCGTCGCACCTTCCCGATTATCAATGCGCTGGTTGATAAGCGCATCGATGAGGGCAATCGCCCTGCCGCTATCGCGCTTTTGGAAGAATACGTCGTTGCTAACCCGCAGGATATGAACGGCCATCGCCGTATTGTGGAGCAATATCAGCTGGCGGGCAATCAAGCGAAGTATCAAGAGCATTTGGCAATTGTTGCAAGCGCCGAGCCTACCGAAGAGAATCTGACACAGCTTTCGTATATCTACAACGCTGATAAGAACTACCCCAAGCAGATTGAAGTGCTCGCCAAGCGCATTGAGGTGAATGGTGGTAAGAACCCTGAATATTTTGCGGATCTGGCAACCATTCAAATGGTTGAAGGGCGCAAGGAAGACGCGCTGGCCACGGTTGACAAGCTCAAGGCTGCACACCCTGACTTTACGAATTACACCCTCACCTATATCAGCACGACGATTCTCGCGGAGAATGGCAAAGGCCAAGAAGCGTTTGATGCAGCCAATACGTGGATTACCGCTAATCCAAATATCAAAGAACTGACTGAGCTGGTGAATATCCTGCATTACGCGGGGCATGCTGATAAGGCGATTGCACTGGTTGAACCACGCATGCAAATGCTGACAGAAGATACGGCGCTCGTTGCGGCCTATGTAAATGCCAACATCACCGCAGGGCGCGCCGATCATGCGTTTGAAGTGCTGACGCGTGTTGACCAAGCGGGCAAGATGACGCCTGAACTTTATAAGCCGTATCTTGAATTGGCATTAAAACGCCAAGATATTCCAGCCGCCGAAGATATTGCTAAGCGCATGGATGTTGTCGGGTTCAAGGAAGAAGATGCGCTCAATCTGCTTGAAATTGCACGCGGTAATGAAACCAGTAGCGTATTTGAGATTCTGGCAACGCGTTTTGGTGAACCTGCGGTGATTGCTGATAAGCCAGTGCTGGCTGCGGTGATTGCGCTGATTAAAAATACGAAAGACCAAGACCAGAAAATTGAAACCGCGCTGGCGCTTGAGCTCACATCTGTGCAGCGCGTCAGACTTGCTGAGGCCTGCGCACGCTCTGGCAAGACGATGTGCTTTGACACGATTGTCTCGCGCTTCCCTGCCGTTGCAGATATGAACGGCCCACAAGTAGCTGAGTTCGCGCAAATCCACATTCTCGCCAACCGCGCCAAGGATATTGTGGACTCGGTGGGCACGCTTGCCGCCACCAAACAGCAAAATGAAATCACCAAAGCGCATTTGCGTTTAGCTTCAGCCGCGGGTCGTAATGACATTATGCTGCCGTGGATTGAGGCGAATCGACAGACAGCGCCATTGCCCGATATGCAGGAATATTTCTATCTGGCGAATAATGCGAAGCATGCGGAAATTGCGGTACCCATGGCGGAAGCGCTGTTCGCGCGCGATCCAACGCCTATGAATAAAGATATCGTGATTGCGTCGTATCTGAGCTCTGGCCAAGAAGCCAAAGCGCTGCCAATGCTACGCGAACAAGCAATGAAAGATGGCGCGAACGATGCGCTCTATATTTCGGCACTCACACGCCTTGCACGCAAGGATGCTGCGGCACGCAAAGAACTCACCGATTATTCAGAAGCGTCACTTAAAGCAGTTCGTGGTGATGATAAGCAACAAATCAATTATGCCTATGCACTTATCAATAACGGCAAACGCGACAAGGCAACACCGTTCGTGCGTGAATATGCAAAAGCACGCGGTGGCGAGTGGAAGAAAATGTATGCGCAGCTCACCGCGCGCAGCACACCTGGCAAACCTTCTGCCCCTGCGAAACCACTTACCGATGAGCAATTATTTGCCAACGGCATGAATGCGCGTTTCAGTGAAGCGAATCGTGAATCAACGGCGGCGGAACTGATGAAGCGTGGCCGCAAAGACGAGGCGACCAAAATTTATCAAGCACTCGCTGAGAATAAAAGTCCTGAGAGCAAGGAAGTGAAGAACCTGCTTTATGTATGGGGCGGTAAACTCAACACCCAACAAATTACATGGGTAATGAACCGTGCTAAAACTGCTAATGCCTATGATAAGCAGGCGTGGAATAAAATCATTAGCGATTATGGTGATGATTACGCTGTATTGCAGTATGTCTCAAGCACGCCAGATGCACTCTATAATCAAGCGCTGCGTAAGAAGTATTTCAACGTGCTAGCCGGCTCAGGTGGTGCAGACGTGTTCGATACCAATATGCGTGGCTGGGTTGCACAAACCACTGACGCTGCGGCGCTCATCGATTATGCAAAAGCAGGCGAGACCTTCAGCTATAATGACGCAGCGTTCCACGCTTATCAGCGCGCAGTGGTCGTAGATCCTCGTAATGAATATGCACTCAAACAGCTGGGTGTCGTGGCATTCGGCAAGGGGCGTTATGATGAAGCGCGTCAATATTTTGACCGTTACTTTGCTATTTATAATCCTTCGGCAGGCATTACCGACCCTGAGATTGCGCATTATTACCGCGCGCAGCTTTTCAAGCAGCAAAATATGATGGCGCAGGAACAGGCCGAATACCAAGCGATTGTGCGCGGACAGCAAGCGCGCCCGAATATGGCGCTTGATGCGCAGACACGTTATTACATTGCGCTCATGCGCCTTGGCCAGCATGCGGAATCCAAGCGTGGCTTTGAAGCGTTGCTCAGCCAGCATCCCGATAATAAAGGTATTCTGGGCGATTATATGGTGGTGCTGATTGAGTTCAAATATTTTGACGACGCAACGCGTATTGCAAATCAATATGACAAAAACTCACCTTATTATGGCAAATCACAAGCCATTATGGGACGCGCGGGTGATGTGAGTAGCGTAGAGCGCTTGAGTGGTGGTCGTGAAATGAAAATTAGCTTTGCGCAACCGATTGAGGGTAAAGCGCCACTTAAAAGTGTGGATCATGCGTGGATTGAAAAGACCGATGCTGCGTATGACTCAGTGACGATTTCCGCCAAACCTGGTTATGTGGTGCGCTTCGTACCAACCACTGCAACCGAATTTGCGGTGGTTCCTGCGCAAGCGCAGTCTCTGACCCCGCAGGCTGAGTTTGAACGCCAGCAAGATTTGCGCCTGCAAATGCTTTATGCGCGCATTGAGCAGGAAACAGGCCGCACCGATTTAGCGCGTCAACGCCTTGCAGCGCTGCAAAATTACTATCCAAAAGATCCGCAAGTCTTGACCTATGCCGCGAATATGGAAACGGCGGCGGGCAACTCCATCAAAGCGATTGAGCTGTTGCAGCAAGTGCAAACCGTGCAGCCCGACAATGAAGATGTGGCGCGCATGGTGATGGATTTGCGCAAACAAACGCAAACCAACTTCATGAAGCTGGATCATGAATATCGCAGCTTCGGTGATAATGATGAGCAGATTACTACTCTGTCGGGCGCAGCACGCGTGAGTGACCGCACGGAAGTGGGCTTGAACCTCAAGAATGATTCCATGGATACGTTCCAAATTCGCCGCGCGGTGGATGGATTGCCTGGCGATTACCAAACCAGTCGCCAGCAAGGTGAGGCGTATATTGCGCAGTATTTTGATGATAGTAGCCGCCTGCAAGTTTCGGGTTTCGCTAATAATGATACGGGTGGAGCGGGCTTATACTATGCCTTCAATAATCCCATCGGCGGGCGTAGCGAATTGATTGGTGAGTATCACCGCCCCTATTGGGATTTCGTAGAAGCCGTCTATGAGCATGCGAACCGTGATCGTATCGGACTGCGTCATAGCGCATCCATCAACCCGACACTCTCTGCGGGGCTTGAGACGTCGTTCAATAACTATAACATCAAAGATGCCGACGATGTGGCAAGAACTGGTTTGATTCGCGCGTCACTTACGCAGCGCGTGAACGAGTCACCATTTGTAGCGGTTGGTTATGGCTTTGATGGGGAATATCTGACCGAAGACAGACCGCTACGCAGAGCCGCGAATGGCGATGTGTATTACCCGCTGCCACTGCGCTCGCGTGAAGTGCATTTCCTCTCAGGTATCGTCAGTGGTGACATTACGCCCAGCACGCATGGCTTGGTGCAAGCAAGTTATGCGTATGACCGCCTGGGTGCGGGCGGACCAGTGGTTGAGGGCCGCTTGA
>JBMOEL010000079.1:0-8523 GCA_049314715.1 Rickettsiales bacterium | reverse complement strand
GTTGTGATGTCGTCCATGTTTACTACCCAAAATCATCAACCCTATGAATATAATAAAGCCAGTATTGTCATTCGCGGGGAGATGCCAAATGGCTCTATTCGCTCGTTTGAGGGCATGATTGGTAGCTTGCCATTATTTAGCGATGCAGCGCGCGGCGTAGGGTTCATCAACAGCATCCCCGAACGTGACGGAGTATTGAGAAGGGTACCTTTATTTCTTAGCTATCATCAACAGCTTTATCCTTCGCTCGCCTTAGAAACGTTGCGTATTGCGATGGGTGCGGGGGTTTATCAATTGCTTGGTGGCCACGGAATGGAAGCAGTGCGCGTTGGTGACCTCACCATTCCCACCGATAAGGAAGGAATGTTATGGATTTACTATTCACGCTCAATGAAAGATCGCTATATCCCTGCGTGGAAGGTGATGGATGGCACCTTTAAGCCTGAAGATTTAGCGGGACATATTGTTTTTATTGGTACCAGCGCCGCTGGCCTAAAAGATTTGCGTGCCACACCGCTTTATCCAGCGCTGGCAGGCGTTGAGGTACATGCACAAGCAGTGGAGCAGATGCTGCTACAGCATTTTCTTCAACGACCAGACTGGATCTTTGGCGCAGAGGTGAGCCTGATTTTCATCCTAGGTGCTTTGTTACTATGGGCCATGAAACGTACCAGTGCACTGGGCGGTTTCGTCTGTATGCTCAGTTTGATTGGTCTCACACTGGGTGGTTCATGGCTAGCATTTCGTGAGGCGCATTTACTCATCGAGCCCGTGACCGCAACTATCACCCTCATTGTCATCTATGCGGTGGAGTCATTGCGCCGATTCTTGCGCAGTGAGCATGAGCGCCGCCAAGTGCGGGCTGCGTTTAGTCTGTATCTTTCACCCGAATTAGTATCGCGCGCCGTTGCAAGCCCGCATGAGTTGAAACTCGGTGGTGAAAATCGCGAAATCACCGTGATGTTCTGTGATATTCGCGACTTCTCTTCCTACTCAGAGAATATGAATCCTCAGGCCTTGACCACTTTCATCAACCACTTCTTAACACCAATGAGCGACGCGATTTTAGGTCAATCAGGGACGATTGATAAATATATTGGCGATGCCATCATGGCGTTTTGGAATGCTCCACTGGCCGATGCGCAGCATGCCACACATGCGTGCCGCGCTGCATTGTCCATGCGTGAGCAACTTCTAAGTTTCAATACACGACTTGCAGTGACCAACCCTGAACTCCCACCCGTACGTATGGGAATGGGGCTGAATACAGGTATTTGCTGCGTGGGCAATCTCGGTTCCAAGCAGCGCTTTAACTATTCTGCGCTTGGCAATAATGTCGACTTGGCGTCGCGCCTTGAGGGACAAAGCAAAACCTATGGGCTGGACCTGATTATCGGTGAAGGAACGGCTGAGCAGGTAAAAGACATGGCATTGCTGGAGCTGGATTTGATTCGTGTCAAAGGAAAAAGCAAAGCGCTTGCGATTTATACCTTGCTGGGTGATGAACGTTTTGCGCAGGAATCCGCATTCCAAGAACTTGCCGTGCACCATGCTACGATGATTTCTGCCTATCGCAGCAAGGATTGGTCAAAGGCAATTGCTGCACTGAATGCTGCAGCAACACTCGCGCCACATGTTAGCAAACTAGCGATGGATTCGGTTTATACGCTCTATCGTCAGCGCGTGGCGCGCTTCCAATTCGAAGAGCCTGAAGATGCGTGGGATGGTGTTTATACTGCAGAAGAAAAATAGTGCTATGGGCGATCGCCGAGATAGACCCCAGTGCCGTTAATACCGCCCGTTCCTGTAATGCTATAGTTACCGCCGATATTATCAGCCGTGGGCCCGAATAGTGCACCGTTGACTGCACCTGTTGCACTCATACCCGTATCGACCACGCTGAAGTTGAAGTTCGCAGGGCCGCTTGCGGAAATATTGGCAGGTCCACCCGTCATCACCATATTGGAGAAGCTACCCACATCTCCCGAAAAGCTGGTCACTTGTCGCGTGCTGAGATTGATGCCTGCGGTAAAATCACCCTCTACCCGTTCGAGGGTTGATGTGCTGGAGTTAAATTCCGATCCATACATCGCACCCGTATAGTTCACCGTACCAACGGATGGAATATTGGCGACATCCGTCACTTGCCCTGCAACGTATGGCACAACATAGGTAGAATCGGTAAGCGCTGTGCCACCTGTCGGCGTACGGTTCACGTTACCTGCCCACACACCCCAATGCACAAACTCGCAGCTCGTACACTGATTGCCAACATTTGAAAGTGCTTCTGCATTGGCGATGAATCCACTTCCACCATAGTTACCATTCGTGCCCGTTCCGGCAAAATCTCCGCCATACGTCACGCCCGATTGCTGCGCAGCATAAAGATCGTTCGAAAGATACGCGCTTTGCGCATTATTGGTGCCAAATTGCGCATTCACGGTTTTGGAACTATTGGTTTTATCAACTAGTGCCAAGCTGGCGACGGTGGTGCTGCCGGCGCTATTCGTGGTAACGGTTACGCCACCAGACTGGGTATTCCACACATTCTTAATAACGGGTGTGCCAGCTGTATTTACACCTATATAGCCTGCAGCAAATCCTTTCATCTGGTTGGTGCCACTTGTGCGATTCTCGTCGATGGATGAATCAACATCCCCCGCTCCTACGCGTATTGCTGGCGTAAGAATCGTCTGGCCTAAAGGCGCCGTACCTTCAATCATAAGCGCTTCAATCTGGCTATTGCCATTGCCATACAGCGTGCCAGCACCACTATTAATGCTACCGGTTTTTGTAGCAATGCTGGTGAGTGAAGAGCCTGATTGCGAGAAGTCATAAATCACACCGCTTAATGCAGCGTCAGTGCCGCTACTGCCGACACTGCCGAAGGCAAGTGCGATATCGCGATTGGCGGTTGCACCACTCCAGTCAATAAAGCCCGTCAGGAAACGTTTATTTGCAAAATCGGCGGCCAAACCAAATGATGTGTCACGCACACCTGTGAAAGCAGCCGCACCGATATTGAGCACTTCGTAATCGAAAAAGCCTAATTGTGGCGTGGAGAGTACGCCATTAAACGTCAGCAAATCGGGAGCGAATTTGAAATAGGTAATGCCATTCGTGGCACTTGATGCTGAGGCAGTGTTGCTCATGGCAGCTTGAGTGAGCGTCACGGGAATTTGGCGGCCAAAGAAGAAATTAATGTCATCGGTGCCACCGACAGGATGTAAATTATAGTAAAAACTACTGAGCGACGATGTTGCAAAACCAAACCCCGTAAAGAATCGTGATTCATTTGGGTTGAGCTGTATTTGGTTGGTCAATGCCGTGTGCCCCGCGCTGGTCACTACTGGAATTTTTCCTACATGCGTACTACCTGACTGAGGCGCAAACTCGGTCGCGTTCAGCAAGAACTGGTCGCCTTGCTTAATGACAACAAGCGAACCACGCTCTTTGATGTTAGTCCCCGGTTGCGGCGTTATCATACCATAACGCCCTTTAAATTCGCCTTGCGTATTCAATAAATTAGCGCCCGCCACGTTTGCATTAGTGGCAATGGTAGTAGCTTGGTTAGCTAGTTGATTGGGATTAATTCCATCCGATCCCGCACGCTCTCTGATAGACTCACGCAGCGGGTTATTCATTGCGTTAGTGGCTCCATTGGCGCCACCTAATGTGCCAAATTGCTGCTGATTAGCATTTCGCTCTTGGCTGCGGCCACTTTCAGGTGCGGGAGCACTTTCTCGTGAGGGAGCATTTTCACGTGATGGCGCGCCCTCAGTAGTATCCCCGCCCTGCACTGAATCCTGTGAAGGCGCGGGCGTATTGGCTGCACCCTCGCCAGAGGGCGCAGCATCAGGTGCGGCACCAAATGCGCCAATATATTGTTGCAGCACTGCGGGCGGTGTGAAGCTTGGAACATCGGTCGGTGTTTGCATGCTCAAGCCTTGGCCTGGCTGCGTTATCTCAATGGTTTGGCCATTAGCATTGGTCATGGTCATGGCGGCGCCATAATGGAATACTGCGTCGGTCTGGCCCTGTGGTCCGATATGCGTATCGGCAATACCACCACGAATACCAATCGACGAAACAGGCGTTTTGATAGTAACAGGATTCTGCTTCGAAAGCGCGCCACCAATAAAGCGGAAGGCACCCTTCACACTCTCCATCGCCATCGATCCAGAATCCGCGCTCGCATCAAAGGCGAATTCACGCACTTTCACTTTTGAATTAGGATTAAGGGTAATGGTCGAGCGATCATTGAGCATCAATTGCAATTTACTGCCCGCGCCTGTCGTTACTTCCTCATCCAAAAATATTTGGTCACCAACTTTTAGTGTCCGCGGCCCACTCGCGCCCGCCGCATTCGCGGTTCCTTGTAACGCACCTACAACACCAATTGATTCTGCTGCAAACGCAGGGGCTGCAATAAGCAGCGCCAGAACCATTGCAGATGAACGTATATATGTTCGTAGCGTCATTGTAGATAGCCTCGCGCTTTTGCTTTTACTTCCATTGATGCATTGGGATGGTTCAAGGTTTCCATGAAATATTTTTGCGCCGTCACTTCAGAACCTAATGCCCGAAACATCTGGCCTAAGCGCAAGTGTAATAATGCATTGCTGGGTTGCAATATCGATAAGCGTTCAAGCGCTGGAATAGCCGCCTCATAGTCGTTCTCGTTAATACAAAGGTTTGCATAACGTTGATTCAGCGCAAGATCATTGGGTTGTCGCAATAACGATTGATAGAGCGTTTGACGTTCTGCGCTGACCGATGCATGAGCGGTTGCTGCTACCATAAACAGCGCCAGAATCGCTAGGGCACCACATACCATCACCCGCATAGTACTCCTTGAGGTATTGCTGAGATGAGTATAGTGCATTTTGGCCTATATGAGAATGAAATTAAACCTTGGATTTAGTTCAAATTTTAGGGGTTTTCATCACGCAATCCAACCGTTTGTAATGGCGCAGATTATTCCGATGTAGGTTAACTGGTGCAGCAGCTGGTCAAAGCCTAGAAGGGCCCAATATTGGTTATGCTGAATCTGTCATTCCATCTTACGGTTGACGTTACTCTTCGCAAAATCAATGTGGTAATGAACCACGCCATCAAGCAACGCTAATTTAAGCGCTAAGATAGGATCGATGAACCATGCAAGCACGATACCCGTGCCAACCACGTGAATGCCCGCATGAAGCAATCCACCAGGGTGGCCATACTTACCCTTATTTTCATATTGATAGCGGCGCTGCAGCATGAAGTCGCAGATGAAGTGCTTAATGAGCAAAAAGATAAGGAGCGTCATTTCCATGCCGGTAGTCTAGCAATGGCGGCGTATCGTGCCAAAAGAACTTATCATTTGATGAATGGCGTAGCGTGGATTCACACGAGGCGTGATTAATCCGACACGACAAGGCAGCTGCCTTGATTGACCTTAACGCGACTACAGACGTCTTTCGCCGCCATTTGAGACGGGAACGGACCAGCACGTAAACGGAAGATAGGTTGCGCTTGGCTCCCTTGGTCGGGACTAACGATGGAAGGTTTCATCGAATCAAGCGCATCGGCATTGCGGGTACGCACATCTTCCCACGCCATTTTTGCCTCATCGGCGGTGGTAAAACTACCAAGTTGCACCCAAAAGCCTGAGGCTTTCGGTGCGGTCATATTTGCATAGCGCGCCGACTGGCCAATCGACTGTGCATAGCGATCACGCGGTGCGAAGGTGCTCGCCGAAGCGCCCATATCGGTAATGGCGCCGCACTCGACGTGTTCGTTTTTCTCTTTCACCGAGTGGCAAAGAATATTGATAAAGCCTTGTTGTGCAAATGGTCCAATACGCAATGATACGCGCATGTCACCCTGCTGACGCGCTACCAGCGAACTGGTGGTACGCACGCGCACGACTGGGAAATCGGGGTGCGCACGACGATACGCGTCCCAGAAGCTCAGGGCGGCTTGCTGGTCAGGGAAATAGTGAATATGCGCCCAGAGGGTCTTTTGTGGCATGGAGGAACTTGGCGGCGTTATGGGTGTTGCAGGTGGTGGTGGCGGAACATTCTCAGCAACTTGTGGTGGCTCATTCACACCTATGACCGTCGTTGCAGCCTGCTCGACGGGTGCTTGCTCCTTCGTTTCGCTCAGTGGTACGCGCTTTGCTTCACCTACCTGTACATCACCTTGCTTCTTAAATGGCGCAGCGGGCAGATTGGAAGAAGTGATGCTTCCTGTTGATTCAGGCGCGGCAAGTACAGGTGCAGGCGCGGACGCGAACGGCGCTGCAGGCGTTGACGATGGCGGCGGAGTCATTTCACTGCCACTCATTTCTTGGCGGGCCATTTGCTCGCGCGCAGCTTCTGTGGGTGGCGGCGGAGGTGGTAGCTTGAGGCCTTGATTGCCTAACTGTGCATCGGCAGGCGGCAATGGCGCGGCCACCGCTTGTTGTTGGAATGGGGCTTTCACTTCTGGCGCAAGTACGGGCGGCGGCGGTGCAAAGGCATTGGCCGCTTCTACTGGAGCAGGCTCAACAGGTGCTGCCTCCGCTTGAGGCGCAACGACTTGTGGTGCAGTTTCCGAAGGCGCTGCAGTTGGTGTAATCGGCGCAGGTGGCGCAAGAGCGGCCATATCTTGGGTTGCGACATCATCTACTGGTGCGGCACGTTTAGCAGCTGCTTCTTTTTGTGCCAGCGCATCTGCTTCCAACTTGCGCATTGCCCATGCGTCTTTTTCGTCCTCGTCATCATCACTATCGAGCCACGACCAGAACGAATCGTCGTCATCATCCTCTTCTTTTTGAGCACGCTTGGGGGCAGGGATAGGCGCGGCGTTGGGAGAAGGAATCAGGCGCTGAGCATTAGCCGCTTCGTCCATGGTTTTGAGCATGGCGGTTTTGCTTTCCTCTGCCACGGGCGACGCCATCTTTTCAATCGCTTTGATGTTTTCAGGGTCACGCGCGGGAATCGGCTTGCTCTCGGTGGGGATGATTTTGTCTTCTTCCACAGCTGGTACGATGCCTGCTTGCTGGATTGGCGCGGCAGCACCTGGAATATTCATTGCCGTTTCGACGACATAACATTCGTCCCCTTGGCTGGCGAGTTGCGCGCAGACCGATTGTGCATCTTCGCGTGTTTTGGCGGGACCAGCTTGCGTGCGATACACGGTTAAATTATCAGGCGGCATGGTGATTTCACGAATCACGGCAGGATATTTTGCCAGCATCCCCGCATGTTTTTCGCCAATCGCTTTTACCTTGGCGTCCGCTTCTTGTTTGGTTTCGAAGGAGCCGAACTGAAGCATGAATACCGTCGGCTGCGCTGCACGCGCATTGGCTGCGAAAATCGCAATAACCAAAGCTGAGCCAATCACTAATGGACGCGTTAATGCCGAGAAAATCACGAGTATACTCGCTTGTTGAATCGTTTTGTTGCCCATAGGCTTAGGACAAAGGCCCTAGGCGTGCAAGCAGTTTTGGTCTAGTTATTAACAGGCGTTTACAGAATAGCTTCCAGCCTATAATAAGGGCGCATGAACCCACACGCTATGACCGCTAAAGCTTGGCCGTTTGAAGAAGCGCGTGCATTACTCGCACGTATCCAAAAACACGGCAACCCAAAAGGCTATGTGTTATTTGAGACAGGCTATGGACCTTCGGGACTGCCGCATATCGGCACGTTCGGTGAAGTAGCGCGCACAAGCATGGTGCGCGCAGCGTTTCAACAAATTTCCGAGCTGCCAACCAAACTCATTTGTTTTAGCGATGATATGGATGGGTTGCGTAAAGTGCCAGATAATCTGCCCAATCAGGAGATGATTGCCGCGAATATCGGCAAGCCCCTCACCTCTATCCCCGACCCGTTCGGTACGCATGAAAGTTTTGGCCATCATATGAATGCGCGTTTGCGCGCGTTTCTTGACCATTTCGGCTTCGACTATGAATTCAAATCCTCGACCGCTACTTATAAGAGCGGCGAGTTTGACCAAGCACTGCTCACCATCCTGCGCAATCACGAAAAGGTGATGAAGGTGATGCTGCCAACGCTGGGCGAAGAGCGCCAACAAACCTACTTCCCTTTCCTACCTGTCTCGCCACGCTCGGGCAAGGTGCTGCTTGCGAAAGTGAATAAGGTGGACGTTGAAACAGGCACCATAACCTATGTCGAGGAAGATGGTTCCGAAGAAACTGTGCCTGTCACGGGCGGCCACTGCAAGCTGCAATGGAAACCCGATATGGGCATGCGCTGGGCAGCGCTAGGCGTGGATTATGAAATGTATGGCAAGGACCATTTGGCGAGTGCGAAACTCTATGATGCGATATGCCAGATTGCAGGTGGCACACCACCACAGCAAATGATGTTCGAGTTGTTCTTGGATGAAAAAGGCGAGAAAATATCGAAATCAAAAGGTAACGGTATCACCATCGATGAATGGCTGAGCTACGCACCATCCGAGTCACTCTCGCTGTAGATGTTCACCAAACCACGCACGGCGAAGAAACTGCACTTCGATGTGATTCCGCAG
>JBMOEL010000078.1:0-8564 GCA_049314715.1 Rickettsiales bacterium | reverse complement strand
ACAGCCAGAAGAACCATTTAAACGTAGGACGATAATTGCCCGAACGCACGGGTGAGCTATCCAACCACGGCAGGAAGAACAGCACGATGAGCGCACCAAACATGGCACATACACCCGCAAGTTTCGCTTCAATCACAAAACCGATAAGCCCAACTAGCACCAAGAATCCACCAACACCGCCAGCCATGAGCATGCGCTGAACACGGCCAACCGCTTCGTTCTTGGGCAGGCATTTCATAGTGAAAAGTGCGCCCGTTGCCTTGAGTATATTGCCCATGCTGCATTCACCTGCACGCCATAGACCAAGTTTCAGATAGGCTGCATAAGCAAGTACAGGAAGCCCCAACGCCCAGAATGGAATATCGAACACGAAGGCACGCAAGATTGCATAGAATGGAAGGAAGTACCATTCAGGAACGATGTGCGCGGGTGTTACGAGCGGGTTGGCAGGAATGTAATTATCCGCATGCCCCAAATAATTGGGCGCAAAGAAAATAAACGCCGCATAGACGATGAAAAACACGCCGAACCCGAAGAAATCTTTCACCGTATAATACGGATGGAATGGGATTTTATCTTGCGGGCCCTTTGCATCAATCCCCGTTGGATTGTTGGAGCCATGCGCATGCAGTGCGATGATATGCAAAAACACCACCCCAACAATCAAAAATGGCAATAAGAAGTGCAGCGCAAAGAAGCGATTCAGTGTCGGATGATCGACCGAGAAGCCGCCCCATAGCCACGTCACAATAGGGTCGCCCACAATAGGGAATGCCGAGAACAGATTAGTAATTACCGTCGCACCCCAGAAGCTCATTTGCCCCCACGGAAGCACATAACCCATAAAAGCGGTGGCCATCATGAGAATCAAAATCACAATACCCAGCCACCACAAAACTTCGCGCGGCGCTTTGTAGGAACCATAATAAAGTCCACGGAAAATGTGTATGAACACCACGGTAAAGAACATCGACGCACCGACCGCATGCATATAGCGCATCAGCCAGCCGTAATTCACATCACGCATGATGTGCTCGACCGAGTCGAAAGCGCCCGCTGCCGATGGATTATAATGCATGGTCAAAAGCAAACCCGTGAGAATTTGGGTCACGAGGCAAATGCCAGCGATAGAGCCAAAGTTCCACCAATAGTTTAGATTTTTTGGCGCAGGATAATCAACGAGCGCATGTTGCAATGTCGAGAAAATCGGCAAGCGATAATCCAGCCAGCCCATCACGCCAGGTTTTTGTTCTTTGGGTGCATTAGCCATAACTACTCCTTATCCGATGAGGATGTTCGTATCGGACGTGAATTCATAGGTGGGAACAAGAAGGTTCTTCGGTGCCGGACCCTTGCGGATTCGCCCCGATGTATCATAATGCGAGCCATGGCATGGGCAGAACCAGCCCTTATAATCGCCCGCCTCATTGCCTAGCGGTACGCAGCCTAAGTGGGTGCACACACCGACCATAACTAACCATTTTTCTTTGCCTTCTTTCACGCGCGCCGAATCAGGCTGCGGGTCACGCAATTCGCTTAGCGAAACAGATTTTGCCTCTTCAATATCCGCGGCCGTGCGGTGGCGAATAAACACGGGCTTGCCGCGCCACATCACTTTAATTTCCTGACCTTCCGCAATCGCTGAAATATCCACTTCGGTAGACGCCATCGCCAATACGTCCGCCGATGGGTTCAAGCTATCAACGAATGGCCATGCCACTGCGGCAGCGCCCAATGCACCCATTGCCTGCGATGCTAGGATGATAAAATCACGACGTTCGCCGCTTTTTACGGAATGATCTGCGCTCATAATGCCTCTTTGCGCGAGTGCGCGTGGGATTGTTCTTGACTGCGGTGGTAGTAAATGGGGGCGGGTGTGTCAAGCGTAGCGCGCTGCTGGAATGATAAGATAATCGGATGAGCAGTTAACTGTGGCTTCATTACGAAAAATGCCTATCATTGCTTCCCGATGATTAATCTCGTTCTTTATCAACCCGACATCCCCCAAAATCTAGGCGCGATACTGCGTTTATCTGCCTGTATGGGCGCAACCATTCACGTGGTAGAGCCCTGTGGTTTCCCGCTCAACGACCAAAAACTCAAGCGCGCAGGGATGGATTATATCCATGCGTCACGCTTGGTAAAACATGCAGATTGGGCAGCATTTTTAGCCCACAGAACACATCACGCAGGGCGCATGTTTTTACTCGAAACGGATGGTGATACCAACTATAGCGACATCACCTATCATTCTTCCGATTACATCGTGCTAGGTCGTGAATCGGCAGGCACACCCCGTGAACTTTACCCGCTCATGGAAAAAGTGATTGTGATTCCCATGCGCGAAGGGGTACGCTCACTCAATGTTGCGATGTCAGCAGGCATCGTTACTGCTGAGGCTTGCCGGCAATTAGGTTGGAAATTGACATGACACTCGACGAAAAAAAATTACTCGCCCAAAACTGGTTCCGCGACCTGCGCGATAAAATCTGCACCAGCTATGAGGCGATTGAAGATACATTCGACAGCGAGTCTCTTACTGGCCGCTTCAGCCGCACACCGTGGCAGCGCCCTGAGGGTGGCGGTGGCGAAATTTCAATGATGAAAGGCAGAGTATTCGAGAAAGTCGGCGTAAATATCTCCACGGTAACGGGTGAATTCTCTGAAGCGTTCCGCAAAGAAATTCCCGGTGCTACGCAAGACCCGCGCTTTTGGGCAACCGGCATCTCATTGGTAGCGCATCAATGCTCACCACTCGTACCCGCCGCACATTTCAACACCCGCATGATTGTGGTCGGTGATGGCGCGCGCATCTGGTTTGGTGGCGGCGGTGATCTAAACCCTATGGTTCCCGACGAAAAAGACACCGCCGATTTTCATATGGCCTTCCAAAAGGCCTGTGATTCCACCGACGATAATACCTTCTATCCGGCATTCAAAGAGTGGTGCGACGAGTATTTTTTCATTCCTCACCGTAACGAAGCGCGCGGCGTAGGCGGCATCTTCTATGATTATTTAGGACTAAATCACCTCGGTACGCAGCGTGAGGTTATTGCCCCTGGTCAGTTTGGTAAGGGCGGCTTAGGGAAAGAACGCACTGCCGTTGGGATGGAAGTGGCGAGCAACGCGAATCTCGATTGGAATCAATGCTTTAACTTCACGCAAGCCGTCGGCGAGGCTTTCGCGTCTATTTATCCACAACTTATCCGTCAGAATATGAATAAAAAATGGACGCAAGAACAACGCGAACACCAGCTCAGACGTCGTGGGCGCTACGCAGAGTATAACCTATTGTATGACCGCGGAACACGCTTTGGTTTGATGACGGGCGGCAACCCTGAGGCCATCCTCATGTCACTACCCCCTATTGCGACGTGGGATTAGGCGCGCCGCAGCTTCAACCACACTAATAATCCGGGAATACCCAGCGCCATGGAGGTGAGATACATCACACTCCAGCCCCATTCTTGGGCAATCCACCCAGCCATGCCAGAAAGCGTCGTCACCGCAAACGCCGCTAATGCTGAAAGCAGCGCATATTGGGTGGCGGTATGGGTGCGCTCCGTCAGTGACATCATATAGGCAATCGCTGCCGCAGAAGCCATGCCGCTGGCCAGATTATCAAAGCTATTGGCCAATACCAAATACCATAATTCAGGCCCTATCTGCGCTTGACCGACATAGACCAGATTGGTGAGCAGCGCCAGAATGCCAAACGGCAACAGGCAGCGCTTCACTTCATAACGATGAATCAGCCAACCGCCGATCATCATTCCCGCGATGGTCGCGGCAAATCCGTAGAGCTTATTCACCACGCCCAATTGGGTTTTGGTAAACCCCAAATCGAGCAGAAAGGGCGTCGTCATGAAACCAATGAACCCATCAGGCACACGGTAAAGCAACACGAATAGCAACACCCATATCCATTTCGGCGTGCGGCGAATAAAATCCACAAACGGCTCTTTGACCATACCCCAAATAGTCGTGGGTAATTTGCGCGCAGGTGGCGCTTCCGGCTCTGGCATGAATAGCGTGAAAATAATACCCAGCGCCGCCACGGCTGCCATCACCATATAGACCGCGCTCCAGCTCACTACATCAGCCAGCGCGAGCGCACCGGCGCCCGAAAGCAACATGCCAACGCGGTAGCCAAATACCGCAACGGCCGCACCAGCACCATATTCTTCGCGCGGTAAAATCTCAGCACGATATGCATCAATCACAATGTCTTGCGAGGCAGAGGCAACCGCAAGCACTAAAGCCGCCATCGCAATCCATATTGGCGTAATAGAGGCATCAATATTAGAAAGCACCACTAGCATTCCCACCACCCAGAGCTGGGCACACAGCAGCCAACTTCGTCTACGGGTGAGAAAAGGTAGCGACACATAATCCATCGCTGGCGCCCAGAGAAATTTGATGCTGTAAGGAAACGCTACCCACGCGAATAAGCCAATCGCTGCCATGCTCAGGCCAGAATCGGTAAGCCATGCCGCAAGCGTTGACGCCATGAGCATGCGTGGAAAGCCGCTAAAAAATCCCAGCATCCCCACCAGCAGCATGCGGGGGCGAACATACATACGCAATGCGGAATCGGTCTGGTTCATCGCGCACATCCTGCGCGCAATAGCTTGCTAATCGCAAGGAAAATCGTGCGCTTAAGCTTTAGTGAATGGCTCGAATAGCGGGCGCTCGGTATTGTAACGTATAATCGCAAGCAAGGTTACGAACACCAATAGTGCTGCGAAACTGAACGACATCAACGCATCGCCCGCATTTTCTGGCAGTGTCTCGATGCCTTTATGCAGCATCAATCGCGCTATCACCGCGCATACAATACCCGTGATCATTTTACCATCACGGCTCGTCGGAATATTTTTAATCGTTTCGTACATCGTGCCCTCTCCTACGCAGCCAATAACCGTTTAAGCGGTTTTTGTGCACGCGCACCAAGATGCGTGATAATGTCGGAGGCGCAGGCTGAACCTAGGCGACCACATTCACGCAAGTCCATGCCATTCACATACCCAAAAAGGAAACCCGCCGCGTATAAATCGCCTGCGCCTGTGGTATCCACCACCTCACGCACGGGAATCGCATCGACCATGGTGCGTTTTTCTGGGGTCAGAATCAGCGAACCTTTGTCGCTCATCGTAATCGCGATAATCTCACACTTGCCTTGTAGCGCATCTAAAATCGCGGGAAAATCCTTGCCCGGATAGAGCGCGCGCGCCTCGGCTTCATTGCAGAAAAGAATATCGAAATTCTCATCAATCATTTTCAAGAACTCATCGCGCGAACGCTCAACACAGAACACGTCCGACAAGGTAAAGGCAACTTTCGCACCGTGTTGTTTAGCAAGCGCGAACGATTTCTTGAGGGCGATTTTTGCACATTCTTGATCCCACATATAACCTTCGCCATAGACAATCTGCGCCTTGGCAATCAACGCCTCATCAATATCTGCTTCATAAAGCTCATTACACGCACCAATGAACGTATTCATGGTACGCTGACCATCGGGCGTCACACAAATCAAACAGCGTGCGGTTGCTTTGCCTTTATCTGCTGCAGGGGTTGAGAAATCCACGCCAAGCGAGGTTAAATCATGGCGGAAAATTTTCCCCAACTCATCCTTATAGACTTTGCCGATGAACGCGGTTTTCGCACCAAGCGATGCAAGACCCGCCAATGTATTAGCTGCCGAACCACCCGATACTTCCGTTGATGGGCCCATTTTACCGTAAAGCACCTCTGCACGTACCTCGTCGATCAAGCACATGGTGCCTTTGGTCATGCCTTCGCTTTGCACGAAGCTGTCATCCGCGAACGATAATACGTCAACAATCGCATTGCCAATTGCTACGACATGATAGGACTTGTTCACCGACATAAAATCTCCCTAGCGCGTTCCAAATCGTCAGGCGTATCCACGCCCAAGGGCACCGTATCTACCACAGCAACCGCAATCTGCAAGCCATTCTCGAGGGCTCTGAGCTGTTCCAGTTTCTCGCGAACCTCCAGCGGGCTCGGTGGCAAGGCTACAAATTTCTCTAGCGCTGCACGTGTATAGGCGTAAATGCCAATATGGTGATAGCGCGGACCATCACCATAGGGCGCGCTGGTGCGCGTGAAATAAAGCGCCCTGCCGGATTGTGCAATAATGGCCTTCACGACCGACGAATTCGTATGCTCTTCTTCGCGGTTAATCGGCGCGGCAAGCGTTGCAATATCCGTATTCGGCGTGGCAAGCGCCGCTAGCAGCACGGGCAGCAATGCAGGGTCTAGCGTCGGCAAGTCACCCTGTAGATTAATGATAACGTTATATTCGCCCTTCGCATCAAAGCGCTGAACAGCTTCCCAAACCCTGTCCGAACCGGAAGGATGATGAGGGTCAGTCAACACGGCTTTACCACCAGCAGCGCTCACCGCAGTGGCGATTTCTGGCGCATCACACGCAACGATAACGGGCGCAATCGCCGCTTCCACCGCCCGCCGCCAAACATGCACAATCATGGGTACATCGCCTATCATCGCCATCGGTTTTTGCGGCAAACGTGTGGCGGCAAGTCGCGCTGGGATCACAATTAAGGGCCGTATCGTCATTTTCTTTTCATCTCTCTTGCGGCGAAACCATCCTTATGCTACCCGCACCATAGCGAATCATTGCACGAATGGATCTACCATGAATATGAAGCTCAATACAATTGCCATGGCCATACTCACCGCTGGTGTTATCGGCATGGTGACAGGAAAAGTCACGCAATTTATGTATGATGGTGGTCCCGCACATCCAGGCGCACATCACGAAGAAAAGCGCGGCTACAGCATTGAAGTCGTCGAAAGCGCGGGCGCGGGCGCCCCCGCCGCTGCTGAGGGTCCTGGCGACATTTCCGCACTTTTGCCTAATGCCGATATCGCAGCAGGCGCAGATTATTTCAGCAAAAAATGCTCGACCTGCCACACCATTGAAAAAGGTGAGCCCGCCAAAATCGGCCCCAATCTTTATGGCGTATTGGGCGGCCCTCGCGCGCACATGGCAGGCTTCGCCTATTCGGATGCATTGAAAAATGCGGGCGGCACATGGGGTTGGGAAGAAATGAATGCCTTCCAATGGAACCCCAAAAAAGCGATTGCGGGCACCATCATGGCCTATGCGGGCAATAAGAAGGACCAAGAGCGCGCCAATGTGATTGCGTATTTGAACTCAAAGTCTGACAAGCCGCTTGCCCTGCCACCGGTCAAAACACCAGAAGCCGCGCCGGAAGCGGAGCAAGCGCCTGCTGAGAAAAAATAACGCTCTGCTTATCATTGCCCCCGAGCCATTCTTAGGGTAATGAAGCATGAAACCTCAGCAATGGAGTTGCTCATGACCCCATCCATCTACTGGCTGATTGCTGGTGCAGCCTTTCTGGCGCTCGAAGCATTTGGCCTTCCCGGTATTGGTTTGCTATTTGTGGGCCTTGGCGCACTTGGCACGGCCATCACCATTGAAATAGGTATCGTGGGTGCAGAAGATTATGTGATGCAATGTGCGGCCTTCTTCATTACCTCTGCCGCATTCGCGATAGTGTTATGGAAGCGCCTAAAAGCATGGCGCATTGGCAAAGAACCCAGCTATTCCAACATAGTGGGCGACACCGCCATCGTCGGCAAAGACGGTCTCACGCGGGGAAAAGAAGGCATCGTTCATTGGTCAGGCACACAAATGCGCGCCAGCCTCGCGCCCGAAGCTGCGGATGCGATTAGCGAAGGCGCACACGTCACCATCACCGCCGTTAAAGGCAACATCGTTTCCGTCAAATAGGAGTCGTCTATGTTTACCCCGTTTCTATTTCTAACCGTTGGATTTGTAGGCATTGTCGTACTTTTCAAGGGCGTTAAAATTGTGCCGCAACAATCGGCGTGGATTGTGGAAAGGCTTGGTCGCTTTGATCGTAAACTTGAACCGGGCCTCAATTTTATTATCCCATTCGTTGACCGCGTAGCGTACAAACATTCGCTCAAAGAATTCGCCTATGAGGTGCAAGAGCAACCCGCCATCACCCGCGATAACGTGACCATGATGATGGACGGAATTTTGTACCTGCGCATCGTCGATCCCGTGCAAGCTTCTTACGGGGTGAGTGACCCGATTTATGCAGTCTCGCAACTTGCGCAAACCAGCATGCGCTCGGAAATTGGTAAACTTTCGCTCGACCAATGCTTCGAAGAGCGCGAAACACTCAACGCCAATATTGTTACCGCACTCAATCTCGCCTCACAAACATGGGGCATTCAGTGCATGCGCTATGAAATTAAGAACATTACCCCTCCCACCACTGTGCTCAAAGCCATGGAATTGCAAGTCGCCGCCGAGCGCCAAAAACGTGCGGAGATTTTGCAATCTGAAGGCTTACGCCAATCGAAAATCAATATGGCTGAAGGTCAAAAACAAGAAGTGGTGCTTAATTCCGAAGGCGCCTTGACTGACCAAGTGAATAGAGCGAAAGGTGAAGCGGAAGCAATTCTCGCCGTTGCCGAAGCAACCGCGAAGGGCATTGAGGTCGTCGCCGCCGCCATTC
>JBMOEL010000077.1:0-8625 GCA_049314715.1 Rickettsiales bacterium | reverse complement strand
CATGCAGCATCTGGCGGCTCGTGCGCACAATTTTATTGATGGTCTCAATCATATGCACGGGAATACGAATCGTGCGCGCTTGGTCGGCAATCGAACGCGTGATGGCTTGGCGAATCCACCATGTCGCATAGGTCGAGAATTTGTAACCACGGCGGTATTCGAATTTATCCACCGCCTTCATGAGGCCAATGTTACCTTCCTGAATCAAATCCAAGAATTGCAAGCCACGGTTGGTATATTTTTTGGCAATCGATATCACGAGGCGCAAGTTCGCTTCGATCATCTCTTTCTTCGCACGCCCTGCGTCGCGCTCACCTTTGCTGACGGCAGATATCACGCGCTTAAGCTCACCAATATCGAGTCCGGTCTCTGCCGAGATTCTGCCAATCTCCGAGCGAATATCTTCAACTGTTTTTTTCTCTTTTTCAGCGAATTCTTTCCAGCCCTTATCCTTGAGCTTCGCCACGCGCTTGAGCCAATCAGGCTCCAACTCATGACCCGCATATTCTTTAAGGAAATTCTGACGCGTGACCTTGTGCTTCTCCGCCAACTTCAGCAGCTGCATTTCAAAACCAAGCAAACGCTTATTGATGCCGTACACCGTATGCATCAAATGCTCGACCTTCATGTTATTGAAGCGAATGGAGAGCAAAATCTCCACCATCTCATCCAGCAGCGCTTTGTATTTCTTGCCATCAGGGCCGGTGAATAGCGCGTCATCACCCATGGCTTGTGATTGCTTCTTCTCTTGAAGCTTACGCAAGGTTTTTGAAAGCTTGGCGAACTGGTCAAACTTCTCGAGCACTTGGGGCAGCAATTCCTGCTCCATCGCGACAAGCGACAATACCGCCGCTTCATCGTCGTAATCATCTTCCTCGACTTGTTCTTTACGGCCACCTTCAAGCTTCGCGTATTCGTCTTCTTCTTCCTCGTCGTCCTCGTCCTCGTCTTTTTTAACGAGTGCGCCCTCGCGCGCTGCTTCGGCAAATTTCTCTTCGGTGCCCGCGCCATAGGTCGCGTCTAAATCAATCACCTCACGCAGCATCATCTCGCCATTGCTCAAACGGTCACGCCATTCGAGAATCATCTTCATCACGGTGGGTGATTCGCAGAGCGACGAAATCACCATCTCGCGGCCACCTTCGATACGCTTAGCGATTTCAATTTCACCTTCGCGGCTGAGCAGCTCTACATTACCCATCTCACGCAGATACATACGAACAGGATCGTCCGAACGGCCATAGGATTCTTCGACCTTCGCCGCATTCTCCGACTCAAGCTCGAAGCCATCACCCGCAACTACAACTTCTTCTTCCTCGCCTTCAACAAACGGCGCATCGTCGGCCTTATCGTCCACATCAGGCAACTCAATCACCTTCACGCCCTGTTTACCAAGGCGGGTCATCAACTCGTCCATCACCTCGGGGGAGAATTCGCCATCCGGCAAGCGTTTATTCAGCTCATCAAACGTCAATACACCTTTGCGTTTGCCTATTTTGGTCAGCGCGGCAATCAACTCGTCCGAAAGCTCAACTTTCGCTTTTGATTTCTTGGAAGCCTTCGCATCTTTTGCGGAATCTTTCGCCGCAGGTTTTTTTGCAACTTCTTTCGCAGGCGCTTTCTGAGTAGCCTTTTTGTCGTCTTTCTTCGTAGCCGACTTAGTCGGTAAATCGAACAGTGCAAGTTGCTTGCTATCCTTCTTGCCTTTGGCAACAGGCTTCGGCGCAGCTTTTTTCACTTCAGGTTTTTTGGGAGTAACTTTTTTTGGCGCAACTTTCTTCGCCACAGGCTTTTTCTTGGTCACAGGTTTGGACACTTTCTTCATAGGTTTCTTAGGGGCGGGTTTCTTTTTAAGTTGAACTTTTTTCGCCGGTTTTTTTGCTGCCGATTTTTTGGACGCCATGCACATGCCTCATGTCAAGGTTTTCCCGAAAGGCTGGTTTATGCACCATGTCTTGAGTGTTTACAAGTATTTAATTAGGGTTTGTCAAGAGGCTGTCAAGACCCTCTTTGCGCTCTGGCCTGCCTACCCTACTGGGTCTTCCCGATAAAACCGCGTGCGCTCCAGTTCCACATGGTCAAGCTGGGTTTTAAGATCAATCACGCGCTGCTGGTTTTCTTCGCTCAACTCGGTCTCGTAAGCGCGCTGCGCCTCGGCAATATCGGCCTTGAGTCGCAAGCGATCAATATCGTTCATCACCTCTGGCCAGAGGCGCTGGGCAAGCATCACGCGCCCCGCTTCATCCCCTGCGCGCGCAATACCTAAATCCTTGAGCGCCGCCTCAATCAGCTTAATCTCTAAGGCATCCTCACGCAGCATTTCATCCAGCGCCTGCGCTGAAAGTGCGGGATATTCAATATGCGCCTCCGTAATACGCCCATGCAACTTAGCAAGCGGCACGGAAGGTAATGGCACGCTAAGCCAAGCCTCCTCGGCATTCGCGTCTTGCAATAAAGGTGGATGCGTCATGACCAACGCAATGAGTTTTGCCACGGGCGTTACCAATGCACCTTCCGCATCACGCGGCATGAAGGGCGCGGGCGGCGCACTCACGCCCTGCGGTTGTTGCTGCTGCGGCTTACCTTTTTGGTATGGCACGAATTTCGGCTGCGCCGCAGGCTGCTGCTGCACACGCAATTTATCGCGCATGAACTGCTTATAATAATGCTGCACCGTCGGGTGTTTGATTTGCGTAATGCGCTGCATGAGCTGCGCTTCTTGCTGTGCTTTGGCTTCGGGCGTGCGCGCCTCCTGCCCCATGACTTGGTTCCACAACACTTCCGAAAGTGGCTCGGCGCGCTTCAATACTTCGAGCATCGCATCCACACCCTGAATACGAATCAGCGAGTCAGGGTCTTCGCCTTGTGGTAATTGCGCGAATCGCAACGTCTTGCCTGGCACCAGCAATGGCAACGCCAAATCGTAAACGCGTGTCATCGCACGTGCACCGGCACTATCCCCATCAAGGCACATCACAGGCTCGCCCACTAATTGCCAGCATAGTTGCAATTGCTCGGGCGTGACCGCCGTACCAAGTGGTGCCACCGCATGTTCAATCCCCGCCTGCGCGAGTACAATCACATCCATATAGCCTTCGCACACGGTCAACTCGCCACTGGCAATCGCAGAGCGTCGCGCAAAATCAAGGTTGAATAACATACGCCCTTTGTGAAAAAGCGGCGTCTCTGGCGAGTTGAGATATTTTGGCGCTTCCGCATTTGGTTCACCCGGCAATACACGACCGCCAAATGCCACGACTTTACTTTTGCGATCACGAATCGGAAATATCAAGCGACGACGGAATCGCGAGTAAGGCGTTTTGTCTTCCACGTTAATCAGCAGACCCGCCTCGATGAGTTGCGCCTGCGTAATTCCCTTTTCACGCATCGCCTTGCTCAAGGCATCGCGGTCGGCAGGGGCATAACCCATGCGAAATTTTGCAAGTGTCTCTTGGTTCAGGCCGCGCTCGCGTGCATACTTACGGGCGAGCTCCCCCTCGGCCGACTGGTCAAACTGCTCCTCAAACCAACTACATGCCGTCTCTACTATATACTGTAGGCCTCTGGCCTGCTCCTCACGCTCCACCTCGGCCTTACTATAAGTAGGCAGCTGCATCCCCGCCTGAGTGGCCAACCGTTCAATGGCCTCCGGGTAGCTAAGCCGCTCATAATCCATGGTAAAGCCAATAACATCCCCATGCGCACCGCAGCCGAAGCAGTGAAAGAAGCCCTTTTCATCGTTAATCGTGAAGCTCGGCGTCTTCTCTTTATGGAAGGGGCAAAGGGCGTGAAATTCCCTCCCTGCCCGTTTTATAGGCACAGCTTTGCCTATCACCTCCGAAAGTCGGTAGCGGGATTTCAAATCATCAATAAACGACTGAGAAAACTTCATTTTTTATTTATTTTCATAAACTGCAAATAGTTCTGTTGACCACGGGGCTTACACCCTTTTATGTTGAATGCAAGGGGTACATAGTTACTCCCGATTTTCCTAAATCACAAAAAGAAAAACAACCAAGGGCAACGCAATGACGAATCACTGGCACGAACTTTCTGTTCCTGAATTTCTAAAAGTTGGCAAAGAAGTTTTACCACTCCTCATCAGACGTCACCAACGCGCCAAACGCATTTGCTTGCGCTATCATCCGACCAAGCATGCCATCTCACTCACGCTGCCACGTCACACACGTGTGAATGACGGCTTGAACTTCCTCACACAAAAAAGTGAGTGGCTTATTACCACGCTACTCGAGATGCCCATGAAAAAACGCATCAAGCCAGGCGTAGTGATTCCTATCTTAGGTGAGCGCGTGCGCATCAAGCATGATGCAGATCAACGTGCAGCCTATAAACTAGACCGCGACGCGCTGATTATTTCAGGCGATCGTGCAGACTTCCAGAAACGCACGACCGACGCACTGCGCAAAATCGCCAAGAAAGAAATCGCGCTACTCGCCGAGAAAAAAGCCAAGAAACTTGGCCGCCGCATCAACCGCATCACCGTGCGCGATACGCGCAGCCGCTGGGGCAGCTGCTCATCCACCGGCAATCTCTCTTTCTCATGGCGTTTGATTTTCGCGCCCAGTGAAGTGATGGAATATGTCGTGGCCCATGAAGTCGCGCATCTGCGTTACATGAATCACTCCGACAAATTCTGGAACATGGTGGCCTATCTCTGCCCCGACTATGAAGTCGCTAAAGAATGGCTCAAACTCCACGGCAGAGAACTTTACCGCTTTAACGCGTAGCTATTAGTGCCTGCGGTTACCGCTGTCGGGATAGGTGTATTCCACCTTCCCCTCTTTAACGCCAAGCTTTTTCCAAAATCCTGAATCGAGCACTTCATTATCGTCACGCGCGCCTTTGGGCTGCGCAGCCTCGACCGCTTCTTCTGGCATATCTTTGACCGGCGCATCAATCACGGGTGGGAATCGCTCAATCGACAGTTCTTGCGCAGGCGCATTATCTGTTGCTTCGCCCTGCTCTCCCCATTCTTCACCTTGACGTTTGAATGGCGTATTTTCTGGAACCTCACCATCCACAACCGGCTCTTCTGGTGTCGTTTCGCTACCGCCAAACAGCCATGGTAACAAACCTTCACTATTACTGCTGCTATTAGGAATAGCGCGTACGGGCACGCCTTCCATCGCGCGCACCATAAAATCATGCCACATCATCGCAGGGATGCTGCCACCCGTAATTTTTGCCATCGGCTGGTTACTATCGTTGCCTACCCACGCCCCTGCTACTAGCTGCGGTGTGAACCCAATAAACCATGCGTCTTTGTAGCCTTGGCTGGTTCCTGTTTTACCTGCCGCAGGCCGACCAATATTGGCACGCGCACCCGTGCCAGCACGCACCACATCGAGCAACATATAATTCATCATCTCTACCGTGCCACGCGCGAGCACGGGTTCGCGCTCGGTAGGTTCATGTTTGAATAATTCTTCACCCTTGGTGGTGCGAATGCGCTCAATACCGTAAGGTTTCACTTTGAATCCTTCATTCGCCAGATGACCGTAAGCACCCACCATATCAAGTAGCGTGACCTCAGAAGCACCCAATGAAATCGACGGATTGGCAGGTATATTCGCAATACCTAAACGCTGCGCCATCTGCGCGACACGCCAGATACCAGCATATTGCGCCAAGCGTACCGACACGGTATTAAGCGATTCACGAAACGCCTGTGTTGCGGGAATCAGCCCCTTATAATCGCCCGTGTAATTTCCTGGTGTCCATGTCTTGTTACCCACTTGTAGCGTAATCGGCGCGTCTTCTACTTCGCTCATCGGCGTCATACCCGCCTCAAGCGCTGCCAGATAGACAAACAACTTAAACGATGAACCAGGCTGGCGCTTTGCTTGCGCGGCGCGGTTATATTGGCTTTTGCCGTAATTCAAACCGCCAATCATGGCTTTTACTGCGCCGTCTGGCGTCATCGCAATCATCGCACCTTGGGTAACGTTTTTGCCCTCACCCTCCATCGCAACCACATTCTCTACCGCATCATTAGCATAAGCTTGCAACGTCGGATCCATCGTCACCGTAACCACCAAGTCGCTTTCTACATTGCCGATATATTCAGGCAACTGATCCACAATCCAATCGGTGAAGTAGCGCACATGGCCACCTTCCACCGCCTTCATGGTCCCCGCATCATAGTCGCGGATGACGGTTTGGGCTTTTTGCGGCGTAATCATTCCCGCATCCACCATATTAAGAAGCACTTGTGCTGCACGATTTTTGGCACGCTGCATACTCGCAGTCGGCGCAAAGCGCGACGGTGCCTTGAGCAACCCCGCAATCATCGCCGATTCCATCATATTCATATGAGTGGCAGGCTTACCAAAATAGCGTAAGCTCGCCGCATCAATACCAAACGTTCCCGCACCCAAATACACGCGATTGAGATAAATCGACAAAATCTCTTGCTTGGTAAAACGCCCTTCAAGCCAGAAGGCTAAAATCGCTTCCTGCAGCTTGCGCTTCAAGGAACGCTCAGGTGTCAGGAACACGTTCTTCGCAACCTGCTGTGTAATCGTCGAGCCGCCCTCGACCACACGGCCTGCCATGATGTTTTTCACGGTAGCGCGCGCAATGCCCCAGACATCAATCCCATTATGGGCAAAATAGCGGCGGTCCTCTGTCGCAATCACTGCCTGAATCAGATGTTTGGGCATCTGTTCGTACGATACATAATTGCCGTAAATATCACCATAGGTGGCAAGGATTTTGCCGTCTTGCGCTTCCACCGTTACGCCGCGCTGCTTTTTCACGACATCCAACGAACTAATATCAGGCAAGTCACGCGCAATCAGAATCAAGCCAATACCGCCAACGACTATAAGTAACATCATGACGCTAAAGCTCGCGCCAATCAGTCGGCGGCGCAGCGCGCTACGTTCTTTACGTGCTTTCATGCCTTTGGGTGCACGCCCACCAACATAGAGCTTATTACGCACGGGCTTTTTCACGCTCGTGCGCTCACGCGACGCCGTAGAGGAGAGTTTAGGCTCCCCGCGTTTCACTGATTTCTTCTTGCGCGCTTTGCGTTTTTTCTTTTTACCAAAAAATAACATGCGGGGCTCTATAGCGGATGTTAGTGGCATCGTCACTAAGCTTATGTTAGGACACGCTTTATGAGTACCGAAACCGAGTTCCACCGATTTGCCGACGCCACACTCGCTGCCCTGTTTGAGCAGCTGGAAAGCGCCTATGAGAGCGGATCTTTAGAGGATTTGGATCTCCAAGACGGCATCCTCACCATCAAAACTGAAAGCGGCCAGACCTTTGTGGTTAGCAAACACGCCCCTTCGGGCCAGATATGGTTAGCTTCACCCCTCACAGGTGGCCTGCATTTTTCTTTTGATGAGGGCGAATGGAAACTGGCCGATGGCGCGACACTCACCGAGCGCCTCACCCACGAGCTCATGCAGGTAGGTGGATTATGACCTATCCTGTAATTAAAAACGATACGCTACCAAAAGGCAAAATCAGCAACCTGCGTTATTTGTCATCGTATCTGCGCCCCTATAGGCGCGGCGTGATTGCAGCAACCACCGCACTGATTGTCACCTCAAGCGGCGTGCTAGGCATCGGCAAAGCACTGCAATATCTGGTGGACGAAGGTATCGCCAAAGGCAACCCCACATTACTTGGCAATGGTTACCTTATCTTGCTGGGCGTTGTCGTCATCCTCGCGATTGCCACCTATGCGCGCTACCTCTGCGTCTCATGGGTGGGTGAGCGCGTCGTCGCCGATATTCGCCGCGACGTATTTGCCAAAATCCTCTCCATGCACACGGCCTATTTCGAATCCACACGCACAGGCGATTTACTCTCTCGCATCACCACCGACACGACGTTGCTGCAGAATGTTGTCGGCTCTTCCATCTCGATTTTTCTGCGCAATACGTTGCTATTCATTGGCGGCGTCATCATGCTGCTTATTACCAGCTCGGCACTCACCCAATATGTACTGCTCATGCTGCCCATCGTCATCGTGCCCGTCATTGTGTTGGGTCGCAAAGTACGCGCCCTATCGCGCGCTACTCAAGACAAGGTGGCCGATATCTCCTCCCACGCCGAAGAGGCGATTGGGGCGATTCATACCATCCACGCCATGACGTTGGAGGAAAGCGAAAATAAGCGCTTCGACAGTATCGTTGAATCTACGCTCGCTACCGCACTGAAGCGCATCCGCACACGTGCATTGCTGACTGCAATCGCCATCACGCTCATTTTTGGGGCGATTGTCACCGTGCTCTATATTGGCGGGCAATATGTCGTTGCGGGGCGTATTAGTCCGGGTGATTTATCCGCCTTCATTTTCTACGCCGTGGTCGTCGCGGGGGCGATGGGTGCCGTCAGCGAAGTGGTGGGTGAATTACAGCGTGCTGCTGGTGCCACCGAACGCTTGATGGAGATGATGCAACTCACCCCCATCATCACCGCACCGAAAGACCCACATATTTTCAAAAAACTTCCTGAAGGACGCATTGCCTTTGAGCATATTACCTTCAACTACCCAGCGCGTCCCGATACGCCAGCACTTAGCAACATCTCGTTCCGTATCGAACCAGGTGAAACGGTTGCCATTGTCGGTCCATCAGGCGCAGGGAA
>JBMOEL010000076.1:0-8613 GCA_049314715.1 Rickettsiales bacterium | reverse complement strand
GAAGGATTACAACTCCTACGGTGCACGTCGCGGTAACCATGAGGTGATGATGCGTGGCACGTTTGCGAATACCCGCATTAAAAACGAAATGCTCGCGGGTGTGGAGGGTGGCTTCACCAAACACATTCCAAGCGGTGAACAGTTGGCGATTTATGATGCGGCTATGAAATACCAAGCTGAAGGCACGCCGCTTGTGATCTTCGCGGGTAAAGAATACGGCACGGGTTCATCACGCGACTGGGCAGCAAAGGGAACGATGCTGCTAGGCGTGAAAGCCGTGATTGCCGAGAGCTTTGAGCGTATTCACCGCTCCAACCTTGTGGGTATGGGCATTCTTCCGCTCATGTTCACGGGTGGGCAGACGCGTCAATCCCTCGGCCTGAAAGGTGACGAGAAGATTGCTATCACGGGCATTGCAAGCGCGCTTAGCCCTCGCAAAGAACTCACGGCAACGATTACAAAAGCCGACGGTTACGAACAGCATATACAGCTTCTCTGCCGCATTGATACGTTGGATGAGTTGGAATATTACCGCCATGGTGGTATTCTACAGTACGTAATGCGCCAGATTATGAATGATGGAACGCCGAACAGAAAGGCTGCCTAATGACGAGCGATCAGGACAAATATAATCCCGACCAACTATCACGTGTTATTATGTTGCTCTATGGCAAGATGGATCATGGTGGGCCATTCTGGTGCTATGTGGCGGTGAAGCCTTCAATGTTTGATGCATTTAAGGCTGCTGAGACGAGCGGAAAAATCGACCTCTATAATTTTGAGGAGTATGGCGAGGTCATTGTCTCCGCCGAAGGCCAAACGCCACCAGAGGAAGTGACCCTCAAAGTCGCGGAAATGTATGGTGCTGACCCTTCCACCTTCTTCCAACCCATCGACCCTATTGCCGAAATCGGCAAAAAAATCGAAGAATTGAAGAAGCAAGACGGGAATAGCTAAGCCGCCCACTCGTCATTGCGGCTGATGCCTGCGAAATCGCTTTGCGCATTTAAGGCATGGAAGGCAAAATCTTTGTGCATTATTTATCTGTGAGCGCTTTTATCTTGCGATATTCCAGCGAAAAGCTCCACCCTCTCTGAGGGTATGCATTCTTTACTGACGGAGATACCAGAATCGTTGTGGAAGCATGGCACATGTAGCCTTTCAAGACACTCGCGTAACGTTCTCAAGCCTCGCTCGAAACGCCCAAATTCTACACTATAGGCATTATCAGTTTCTTTCCATCCAGCAGTTTTTATTGTTAGAGCTGCGAATTCATCCGTTCGTCTAGCGTTTTTAAGAATCTTACTCATATATACTCCTTAAGCTTGCAGTAATCTTAGCTAGATTAGTTAAAAAAACTTATGAAGATTTTATGACAATCACGCAGCCCACTCGTCGTTGCGGCTGACGCCTGTATAAGCGCCATAGTTATCGAGCGCGTAAAAGACATATTCTTCTTTAAACATGGTGCTGATAGCTGATCTAAGTGCGGCAATATGGTCGCTAAGCGTAGCTTCGCCAAATTGATAATCCACCAATGCACCTTTGTGCCGCGCTTTGGGTAATGCCCAATAGACAAGCTGCTCCGGCAATATACCCATTTCCTGCGAGAGCATGAGCGCATAAGCAATCAATTGCGGCTCCAGCCCTAAGCCCATCTCTTTTTTACTAGGCGCATCACCCGTTTTGTAATCATGAATGGAATATTTCGCGCCCTGCTTTTCTAGCCTGTCGATTTTGCCCACCAATGTTATAGGCCCCAGATTCACCTCATGCTTCATTTCCATTTCCACATCATCACACGCGCGATTTTGATGTGTCGCTTGAACGAAACGCAAGATAGTGCGAATGCGCGGTAGCCATAATGCATAAAGCCGCGCGTCCGATTCCAGATGCGCGATGTGGCGCATGAGCCAATCACTTTCATCGGGAGATTTTCCCTCGCGCAGCATCTCCTCAATCAGGCGGTGAACAAGCGAGCCAAGGGTCGAAGCATCGGGCGTTTGGTCGTAGGGGTCAAGCGTGCGCAGGCCCAATACATACTCTGCATAAATAGCGTAGGGATCACTAAACAAATTGCGTAAGCTGGTAACGCGCACGCGCTTAGGGCGCGCTGCGGCGGGCGGGCATGGCGCTACGGGTGCAATAGGCGCGGGTTTAGCTTCATGTAGCTGTGCCCACCATTCACGCCATGGGCGCGAGCTGCATTTCACCCCTTCCCGCTCCCACTGTGTTTCCAGCTTCACGAGATAGCGCGAGGGCGCAGTTGGCGAACCTTCCGATTTCATGCTGCGGGTAATGAAAAGCTCAGGCGCCATGCCAAGTGCGTGAATATCGTGTTCGGCTAAGGTTGCTTGCGCTTCGGGTGGTGTCATCCCCAAGCTTTGACGCTGGCCGAGATTGAGCCATGGATTGGGTGTGTAAGTTTGCGGCCAATCGCCTTCATTGAACCCTGCTAGAATCACGCGGTCAAATTGCTGAAGCCGCGCTTCCATGGGGCTCAAAATCAAGACACGCGGATGCACCGAGAAATCAGGCTTACGAAGCGGCGCTTGCAGCGCTTCTTGCATTAATGCTGCGATATCGGAAATATCAAAACGCGGATTGTCTGACGCAGTGCTTAACTGCTCGCAAAGCTGCGCAATTACATCATGCCCAGCGAGCGGATCTGGGGCAAGTTTCTCTGCCAATTTTGTTAGGCTGGTTAACCACTGCGCTAAGGTCAGCGTCTCTGTTTGAAGGCGTTCCATTTCACGCACGATGGGCAATAAACTCGCCGCAGCACTAAAATCACTGCTCAAACGTTCAATACGTTTTGAACGCAAGGTCGTGGGCTGAACACCACGGCAACGCGCGCGCCATGCGCTCAAAAATCCATTCCACGAGCTCGCGGATTCACCACAATCCACTCCAGCTAGATGCAATAATTCAAGCAAGCTTAAAATGCTCACCTCATCATCCAGACAACACAGAATAGACGACCAAACCTGCCCTGCAGGTGATTGGGCAAGCGCGCTACCTTGCGGGGTGTTGACGTGAATGTCGTAGCGCATCAGCGCAAGGCGGATGCGATGCATGAGCGCGATATTCGGCGTGATAATCGCTATGGTTTTATCTTGCTGCTTCAGCCCTTCGCGCACGATGAGGCTGATGATTCCCGCCTCCTCTGCCTCATGCACGCACGCGATAATTTCGATATTGGCTGCGTCCGCAGCTTTGACCAACCACATTGCTTGGCGCGGTGTGATGATATCACTGCCTAATAATTGTACATCCTGATTGGTAGCACCCATCGCCTTAAGTGAGGCTTGCAGATAGTATTGCGCATGTCCAATGGTCACTGACTCATCCAGTGCTGTATCAAGGTTGGGTAATACAACGTGACCTTCTGGCAGTGCGTGAATCACCTGCATTAACTGGCGTACAATGGGCATACTCCCCGTTGAACCCACCAGCCATACGGGATGTTCAGGCGCTGTATTTCTCCAGCTATCGCACAAGGCCTGTAGCAATAACTGCTCGCGTGACGCTTGGGATATCAGACCCATTTCACGCTCAATCAACGGCCATTGCATAAACAGAATGCTCAAGAAATCTGCATGGATTTGCCAATGTTTTGCCGTATCCGAGAAGCGAATAGATTGCAGATCAATCTGCGAGATATCCTGCCCTTCGCGCACGATGTTTTGCTGAATGGCAATCAAGGCGTCCGTTAGCGCGAGCACATGCTGGAATGACGGTTTTACTTTGGTGCGGTTGTGTTCAAATCGAGCGACAAGTTCGGATAAAACCATGCGGTGCTGCCATGGGTTCATGGCGGGTGGAATCTGCGCAAGTTTATCAAGGCCATTAGGCTGTTGAGCCAGCGATAGCATGAGCTCATTCTCAGCATCTGCGAGGGGAACGATGCGCGGCAACAACACGGTTTGAGAGTGGTGAGTGAACGCCTCACGCATAGCAATACAGCTACGGCGATTAGGCATAAGCAATAGGGTATTCGGCCATTGCTCCTGCGGATAGCGCTGCTCAATCGCTTGCGCAACACGCGTTAAAATAGGTTCATGCCAATGGGTGGTATAAATGGCCATGAGGCCAGAGTAAGCGTAATCGCGCTTATTGCAACTTTTTCAATTTCTTTTGCAGCTCGTCCATCATGCGGCTACGGATTTCGGCGCGCATATCAGGCTTAAGCTGATAACGCTGAGCGAGTTGTTTGTAATCCTCATCCGATAGCGGCATTTCAAACAACACTTCATCATGCGCTGGGGCTTGTAGGCCTGTCATCATACGCAAAATGTCGCGTACGCGCACACCGCGCTTCATGGAGGTATCAATCAACAATTTTGCCGTGGCCATATCACAGCGCACGCGCTCAATTTCAGGCGGCAAAACTTCATCCAGCGTAAGGTATTTTGAACGTGTCACGGGTTTAGGCTCAGCCGTCAAGAATGCGGGGACGGGCGCTGCATCCACCTCTTCATCAATCATTTTGACAGCGGCAGGGCGTTTAATAACGGGCGCATGATCGGCCATATTCAAACGGCGAAAATCAGGTTTATGGGGCACTGGCTTTTCCTCCTGCTTGGGCGTTACGGGGGCAATCACGGCAACAGGCTCGGGGGCGATGGTTTGTTGTGGCGCTTTAACCGCTGTTTTAGGCACAGCGTTTGGCGCAGGAATCATCGGGATGGGTTGGCTTAGCAGCTTAACATCTTCGGCGGGACGATAGACCGTCACATAGACACGGTGGGTTTTCAGTTCGGGGTATACTTCAATTTCTACGGCCTTATCCCCTGCATCATTCACCAATAAACTATATTGGATGTTTTGGGTTTTGCGCGCTGCGTCCGACGTAGAGAGGCGACCTTGCGTCAAGGTGCCTTCCATGAATTCGATGGTTTTTACGTATTTGGGGGCAACCCAATTCGGAAACTGCACGTCGGTCACTTTGGTTTTGAGGGTTTTGGCGGAGGACGGTTCAGTGAAAAAACTCAACGCATCACGGTCAAACCACTGGTGCTGTTGTTCGGGGCTTAATTCACGTGACATGCCGAGGTAAAAACCTTGGTCGTCTTGTGCGACAGTAAGAATGAGTGAATCCACTGCATCCACCGTTAGAATGTAGCTTACGGTGGTGGTTTCACCGAAACGATAGGTGCGAACGGCTTGAATGCTCGCCTTTTTACCGCGTAATTCAGGAATGAGTGTATCAGCCGCAAACTCAAGCGCGCTGCCAGTTTCCAGTTTGGTGAGCGGAATGGTAGCTTTTACAGGCGACGCGGCCTCTTCCCTACCGCCCAGTAATGTCTTGAGTGTGCCTAGCATAATGGTTAACAAATAGTTAACATAATTTACCGAGCGGGGCAAATAGTTTATTGATTCTTCATCAAACGGCCCTGTTCGCGCTTCCAGTCACGATTTTTGATGGTTTGGCGCTTGTCATATTGGGTTTTACCATGGGCAACCCCCAGTAATACCTTGGCATAACCGCGATCATTAAAATAGATCTTGAGTGGCACTAGAGTCGTGCCGCGCACTTTGAGTAGGCCTGTTAATTTGCTTAATTGGCGCGCGCTGACCAATAATTTACGGGCACGGGTGGGTTCATGATTATTGCGATTACCGTGCGACCATTCTTGGATACGCGCATTCCATAGCCATAGCTCGCCACCTTTGACGCTCGAATATGCGTCCGCGATATTAACGCGACCAGCGCGCAGCGATTTCACCTCCGTGCCGAGCAGCACGATGCCCGCCTCAATCGTTTCTTCGATGCTATATTCAAAGCGCGCTTTACGATTGGTAGCGGTCGGGGCGTTTTTTTTTGGTACTGCGCGTTTTTGCGTCGCCATACTATATCAATTGCAATTCCAGCATCGCGTCGCGAATCATGGCTTTGGATGATGCCTGAATCTCCACCAACGGCAAGCGCACCTCGGTGCTGGATTTACCGAGTAGTGACGCGGCATATTTCACGGGTGATGGGCTGGTTTCGCAGAACATGGCTTGGTGCAGGAACACTAAACGTTCGTGCAATTCCAGCGCTTCTTTGTACTTACCCGCGAGCGATAAATTCTGAACCTCCGCCACTAATTTCGGTACAATGTTGGACGTTACCGAAATCACGCCCTTCCCGCCCATGGCGTTGAAACCCACGGCGGTCATATCTTCACCACTAAAGAGCACCAAACGGTCGCCCACTAAACGGCGCAGCGTGCTTGGACGCGCCAAGTCACCCGTTGCATCTTTTACGCCAGCGATATTTGGGATTTCTGCCAAGCGCGCCAAGGTCTGGTCAGTGATATTAATGACCGATCGGCCTGGGATATTATAGACAATAATCGGCAAACTTGTTGCCGCAGCGATGGCTTTATAATGCTGAAAAATGCCTTCTTGCGTTGGTTTATTATAATAGGGCGCGACCACGAGGCATGAGCTTGCCCCCGCTTTTTCGGCATGCTTGGTGAAATCAATCGCCTCTGCCGTTGAATTCGAACCCGTACCCGCCATCACGCCAATGCGGCCTTTGGCAGTTTTCACGGCGACTTCCACCAGTTTCTTATGTTCTTCAGGCGTTACGGTGGGCGATTCCCCCGTCGTGCCTACGGGAACAACGCCGTGAATGCCCTCAGCGATTTGCCATTCGATGAGCGCTTCATATGCGCCAATTTCCAACGCCCCCGCTTTGAACGGGGTGATAAGTGCGGTGTAAGCGCCATGTAAATGCTGTGTCATAGATTATGTCCTTTTCGGCCAGCACCTTAGTCAAATTCTCGCGAATGACAAGCATCTTGCCTTTCAAAATCGGCTGGGTATAAAACCGCCCAAATAGGTAGTCGGGGCGTAGCGCAGCCCGGTAGCGCGCCTGCTTCGGGAGCAGGAGGCCGGAGGTTCAAATCCTCTCGCCCCGACCATTTTCATTTTTAAGGCATTAGGCCAACAGGCCGCCTTAAAAATGAAAATAATTGAGCCCGAGGATGAGAACGAAGTTCGACCCGAGCGGCAACAGCCGCGAGAGAGGCGAGCACCGCGAGCCCATCCTCTCGCCCACTGAGAGCCTGTTGCAACAGCACGAATCAATCCTCTCATTTTAGATATTATTCTTACTTGCAATCAAGCGATTGGCTCTATACACACTCCCCCGAGTCGGGGAGTAGCGCAGTCCGGTAGCGCATCTGGTTTGGGACCAGAGGGTCGCAAGTTCGAATCTTGTCTCCCCGACCATTTTACTAATGAGGAGGTTGTATGATCGTCTCCCTTTACGCTGCTTTATTAGCACTTCTCTTTGTATTTTTGGCGGTGCGCACGATTAAAGCGCGCATCACACACGGCACGGCGCTGGGTGATGGTGGGCATCACGCATTACAGCGCGCCATTCGCGCGCATGCGCATTTTGCGGAATATGTGCCCTTCTCGCTGTTGTTGCTATTATTGCTCGAACTGCAGGGCGCGAGTTACTACCTGCTACATGGTTTGGGAAGCGCGCTCATTCTTGGACGTTTGTTGCATGCCTATAGCCTGCTTAAGGGTGAGTCTTATGAAAATGGGCAAATTGTCGTTAGCAGCATGAAATTCCGTCAATTCGGAATGTTTTTGAGCTTCGGTGTGATCGGAATATCCGCGCTAGCGCTGTTGTTTACGTTTTAAACGTTTGGTTGTTAGTTTTCTTTCTAGGCTCTGCCGCCCGTTCGTCCTTCATCTGTTATGCGTTTTGCAACATCCAGCAGCTTTTCGGTATCAACCGACGCATCAATTCCAGCTGCAGGGAAATGAACGCGCTGTTCACGACTTCTTTGCCCCCTGCCATCTGAAGGAGAGTAATCATAATAAACAGTGGCTTGAGTTTTTTCTAAAAAATAGTCTCCGTTAATATCTTCACACAAACGATAACCTCGGGTTCCATCAATACCAATTAGATCATGAACACTCCAATCAATCTTGTCCCATGTTGCTTGAACTCGCTTAGAGAAGTCTCTACTGGAGGCAATATGATCAACAATAGCTGATCCAGCAGACGCTACGCTATTAGGGTTAGGAAAAAGTACGGCCCATACACCCGATCCTGCAGTACTCAATAATTTTAAGCCTCTAAATTTATAAGCACGATCTCGTTCTTTATCTGCATCGGTATTTGCTGAATGTTTAACAAATAGAAAACTTGCTATTTCTGGTGAAACTTGAATTCTGTCTTCGAATATCCACTCTTTGTCTAAGTAGTCGCTTTCTCTTAACTTTTCTTCTACAAATTTATCTATTTCTTCTCGATGTTGATCAATGTACTCTAAGCGATCTGCATATACCCGATTTTGCCACTGATGATATTTATCTGAAGCAGTAGACATAAAAAAGCCTTGTGGAGCTGGCCTATGAGGCAGCACAGCGTGTTCGTTCATATACTCGGATATAATTTTATCTTTGAGAGCCTTCATATTTTGGCAACTGCTCATTAACTCTAAATCAAACAAGCTATCTACAATATTCATATTACAATCCTCATGAATTAATATTTGGCTATATTGGCTTCTATTGAATTTATGCACCCCTTATGACTTCTCGACGTAGTTTTAACTGTTGGTATTAAAGAGTATCTGACTTTCTCAGCAACCAGTCTAG
>JBMOEL010000075.1:0-8669 GCA_049314715.1 Rickettsiales bacterium | reverse complement strand
TCGATATCGAGTGGTTTTCCTTTAATGTTGCTCATAGTTCAAACTGCGTCATCTTCCGCATGACGAATGCACCCATCGCCATACTGCATGCGGCACCCAGTGCCGACAAGTTGCCACGGTAATCGGTGTAAAGCACGGCGATATAATCCGGTGATACAATCGCCAGCATGATGAGTACGAAAAATGGTAAGGCTCCCACGATAATACCCGAAGCTTTGGCTTCGGATGAGAGCGCTTTAATTTTCAACTTCATCATAGCGCGTTGGCGCAAAATCTCAGAAAGATTGCCGAGAATTTCACCGAGATTACCACCCGTCTCGCGCTGTAGAATAATGGTAGTTACAAAGAAATTAAACTCGGTAAGGCCAAGCTTTTGCGCAACATCCGCCATGGATTTTTCCACCGGCACACCAAGGGCAATTTGCTGCGCGATATTACCAAATACGGGTCCAACGGGCGCGCCAATCTCACGCGAGACTATCTGCATCGACTCACTCACGGGTAAGCCTGCGCGTAACCCACGCACAATTAAATCAATCGCATCCGGAAAGAGCTTGATGAATTCAATCTTACGCTTGGCAAGCTTGCGGCTTACTACCATGTGGGGCAGCCCTATACCAGCGATGATGCCTATCAAAAGTCCAAGCACTAGGTTCTTTTTGATGATGATAATCAGCAGCGCCACCACTACTACGATGATGAGATTCATCAACAGATAACGTTTCGGCGTCATCTGCAACCCGGCGGTTTGCAGGCGCTCGGCAAGCGTCTCTAGGTTCAGCTTCTTGATTTCGCCAATGATGGGTAACTTGGAATCCACTGCTTTGCGGCGCAGTGTGGACTGCCCCACCGTCGTGATCGTGCGCGAAGACGTTGACTGGCCGATAACACGTGCAATCCGTGCGTTGCGTTTTTTTGCGCCGCCATCTGCGAAGGCGAACACCAGTAGTAGTGCACCCAACATACCTGTGATGAGATAGAGCATCTTTACATCGCATCCAGCAGCGCTTTTTCGAGTCCGAAATAGGCTGCTTGTTTACAAAAATTGGGACGCAGTCCGGTCGATTTGAACTCGCCAATCAGTTTGCCGTTGGCGTCTTCACCTTGGAAGACATAGGTATATAAATCCTGCGTAATGACCACCTCGCCTTCCATACCGACGACTTCCGTCACGTGCGTGATGCGGCGCATCCCATCGCGCATACGCTGGATTTGCACGATGAGTTGTACAGCAGAAGCAATCTGGTGACGAATCGCACTGGATGGCAGTTTCGTGCCCGCCATGTTCACCATGTTTTCTAAACGCGTCAGCGCCTCACGCGGGTTATTGGCGTGGAGTGTGCCAAGCGAGCCATCATGGCCTGTGTTCATGGCTTGCAGCAAATCAAGCGCTTCGCCACCGCGCACCTCACCAAGGATAATACGGTCAGGGCGCATACGCAGCGCGTTTTTGACCAGGTCGCGCATGTTGATTTCACCACCGCCCTCAAGGTTGGCAGGGCGCGTTTCAAGTGGCACGACATGCGGCTGTTGTAGTTGCAACTCGGCGGCATCCTCGATGGTTACGACGCGTTCACCGTGGTCAATCATGCGTGAGAGTGCATTGAGTAACGTGGTTTTACCCGAACCCGTACCGCCCGAGACAATGATGTTAAGGCGACACGCGCCAGCAATTTTCAACACCGTACACAGGTTGGGTGAGATGTTGCCCTGAGCCGCCATAATATCGAGGGTGATTTTTTTCTTCGAGAATTTACGAATCGAAATACTGCAACCTTTGAGTGATAAGGGTGTTGCAATCACATTCACGCGTGAGCCATCTTTAAGGCGCGCATCACAAATGGGTGACGATTCATCAACGCGTCTGCCAACGGCTGTCACAATACGCTGCGCGATATTCATGACATGTTCATTGTCGCGAAATTGAATATCCGTCAGCTCCAACTTACCCTTGCGCTCCACATAAATTTGCTGCGGGCCATTGACCATAATATCGGTGATGGCTTCGTCTTTCAGTAACGGCTCAAGCGGCCCTAGGCCAATCATATCATCGACAATTTGATTGGCGAGTACGTGCTGTTCTGCTTGGTTGATGGCGAGTTTCTTCTCCATCACGATTTCGCCAATCAGGTCGGTGATTTGACGGCGCAACTCTTCGGTTTTGAGGCGCGAAGCGGTGGGCAGATCAATCTGCTCCATCAGCGTTGCGTAAATTAATTCTTTGGTCTTATGCAGCTCACCATCCATCTGTGGTGCATCTTTTGAAACAGCCTGAGCCATCTGTGGATCGCGCTCGCTCAAGCGTTCATTGGTTTGCAATGCTGGAGCTTCAGCAACGGAAGCTGGTGGTGTGGGCGCACTTGTAGGGCCTGTGACAGGGATATTCCTGCGTCCAAAACCTGACATGAATTACCCTTTCTTGGGTGCGAATAAACCACCCAATAATGGCTTGGCCTGTGCTTTTTTGCCTTCAGCAGATTTGGCGCCGCCTGCAACAAGATGCACAATAGCATGCAGTGCTTTTTGCACATCTTGGTGTTTGATCACTTTGGCTGCCAATTCACCCTGTGTTGCCGCGGCAAATATCTCAGGCTGAAACGGCACGTGCGCACTGAGTTTCACGCCAATATGCTTCTCGAAATCAGCAATTTTCAGTTCATGCTTACCGTATAGTCCTTCACGATTCGCAATAATTTTAGGCGCAGGGCGATGAAGTTGCTCGACTACATAATCCTTAATGCGCAGGGCGTCACGTAGGCTTCCTAACGATAACTCGCTCACTACCACGACATCGTCCGCTGCGAGTAATATTGCGCGCGTCAATGGTGTCATCACATGTGGCAAATCAACGAGAATAACTTCGAATTTTTCACGCAGCGCAGAGAGTAGTTTCTCGGCTGCTGTAGCATCATGTGGGGTTGCCTCATGCAGTGGCTCTTCAGCACTCAACAGATACAGATTATCGACATATTTCGTCATCACGCGATCAAGGAATAGTCCATCGATACGATCTGGCTTTTCGAGTGCATCCTGCAAGCCTCGGCTAGGTTCAATGTCATGCGTCAGCGCGAGGGCACCAAAATGCAAATCAAGATCGATAATCGCCGTTGGTTTTTTCTGCTCGGTGGCAATGATATAGCCGGTATTCGCAATAAGCGTGGTTGCGCCAACACCACCACGCGCGCCTATGAATGCGATGACTTTGGAGGGCTTCTTACTTTCCGACTTCTCACCGCGCGTGGGAGATTCTTTAAGCATTTCTTGCAGCTGTGCGGGTGTAAAAGGTTCGAGCAAATACCCATGCACCCCGATATCCTTAAGCCATTGATAGAAACGGAACGTATCGATTTTTCCGGTAATCACTACTTTGGTTTCAGGTGCCACCACGTCGGCCAACTGGTCGAGCATGGCGGGTGCAGCCTCGGCAGAGGGCACCTCCACAATCACGAATTCGGGCGATGGATTTTCTTTGAGATAAGTGACGGCTTCGCTCGCGCCACCGTGAATCACTTTAGAAGGCAGCGCGCCAAACACCTGTGTGCAGGCGTCTTTGCTGGGGCCATCGGTAAGAAACGCTATAACTTTCATGGTCGCCTATAGAGTATTAGTGTTAATTGCCAATATCGCTGAGCGGTTGGAGGGGTTGTGGAATTTCTCCTGCACGGTAACGCCCAATGGTGCGCACGGTGCTTTCCGTATCCGTACCACTGCCATGGCCGCGCACGGCGTCGGCAGGGTCGTCGAGCTGAATGGCGATATTATTCGTCGTCGCGCACCCGAAGTTGCTATGGACACTATTATCGTAATTTTCGGTCTGGTGACTCCAATCTGGACAGGGCGAAGGCTTGGTGATTTCACGTGTCACAGGATTGATGACCACCTTTTTCTCGGTGGGCACATAATCATCGCATGACGTAAGCGTAATAAGCAGAATCAAGCATGTAGCATATTTCATGGCATTACCTCATCAAGAATCCGGCTTGGCCACGACTACCTGCGAATGCTGCATCGGGCGTGGTGGGGGCAGCAGGTGCTGCGGGTGGTAAATCCTGTTGCTGTGCTTCATCCACGGGCGCTGCTTCAGCATTGCGAATGGCTTTTTCGGAAGTGGGCAATTTGGGTGACTCGCCTTGCAACTTTCCTAACACGATGCGCTCATAATCGGTTGGCGGCGTGTAGCCATCCAGCGGTGTAGCAATAGTGGATGGATCATCAATCGGCTTCACGATATAGGGCGTAACGAGAATGACCAATTCGGTTTGGTTATTGCGAAATTCGCTGGAGCGGAAGAGCGCACCCAACACCGGAATATCACCTAAGATAGGGAACTTGTTGATGTTGTTTGCATTGTCGCTACGCAGCAATCCGGCAATTGCGAAGGTCTGCCCGCTTCCTAAATCGACGGTGGTATTCGCACGGCGCGTCGTAAGCGCAGGGATGGTGCCGAACGTGCCGCCCGTGATTGCGTTCTCCGTGGAAAGCGCACTGACTTCAGGGAGCACAGCGAGGTTGATTTTGTCTTTGCTCATGACGGTTGGCGTAAATTGTAGACTCACCCCAAACTGGCGATATTCAATGGTGACGGTGCCATCATCACCCGGTACGGGAATGGGGATTTCACCACCGGCAAGAAAGCTCGCCGCCTGACCTGAGCGCGCAGTAAGGTTTGGCTCAGCAAGAATGCTGACCAGACCATCGCGCTCCAGCGCATCCACCACCGCAGTGATACTATTACCACCCGCAATGTTACGAATAAAAAGACTATTATCGCCCGCCGTAGTGTTACGTAGCAATGCGCCTGCGTCGCTCACCAGATCACGCCCCTGCCCCAGACCAAACACGATATTACCTGGGCCGCTAAATAAGCTTTCCCAATTAATGCCAAAACGCTTGAGTTCGGTGCGCGCCACTTCGACAATTTTGACTTTGAGCAAGACTTGGTCGCTCTGACTTGTATCCATCATGTTGATGACGCTTTGCCCCGTGCCGCGCAAGAAGGAGGTGGCAAGACGATTGACCTTCTCGGCCAGTACGGGCGAGTCCACATCACCTTTGAGGATAATCGCATTATCGGTGGATGCCGCGTCGATATTCGCACCTGGCATCATCTGCGCAACGGCTTTGCGTAGCTTGCTCAGATTATGCGTTACCGTCACGGTACCTTGCAAAATAATCTTATCATTCGCGTCTACCGCCATAATGCTGGTTTCACCAATATTACGACCGTTCACGTAAATCATGCGGGGCGAGACAACTTGTACATCGGCGATATCCGAATCGGCAACGACTACCGAAACCGCCGCGCCTTTCAAGCGCACAGGAATACCTTTATTCACCTCAACGGTGAATCCGCTATCGAGCGACGAACGATTTAGTGTGTCATAAAATTCGCTGGTAGCTTGAGTGGTTGCGGCCGTGGCTGGCAGCGCGCTGGCGCATACCAGTGCACACGTAGCAAAATAGGATGTAGCGCGATGCAGTAAGGATGGATGTGGATAGGTCATTAGCGGAACTCCACTTCTTCGCGCTCTTTGCCACCGCGAATAATTTGCACTTTTGCACCGACAGACATACGCGGTGTGACAATCGAACTGACATCACTATCGCGTGTGACATTCTCTTCATGTTTTTCTTGCGCCTTATCCAACAAGCTATTCAAATCGATTTCGCCCACATCTTGCACATCTGCCGAGTCATCATCTTTTGCAAGACTGCGCAGACTTAAACTGATCTTACCCAAATCTTTGGCGACATTGATTTTCTCTGCCTGCTTGGGTGTCACTTCAAGTGTCACCGTTTTCGCCAGCATGGCTTTATTTTCGGGGTTATCGAGCATTTGGTCGACAGCAAGCACGCGCACATCCTCCACGAAGGTTTCGCTGGCACGCACCGGCGACTGGCGACTTCCGGTAGAGAGCGTCAAAATCAAATCGACTTTATCGCCGGGGAAAATAAAGCCGGCATTGCCAGAGGTTGAATCGACTGCAATCGACACCGCACGCTTGCCTTGCTCCAGCACCGCCGACATGAACCCGCCCTCGGTGGCTTTCACCAGCACATTTTTTACGACGGGTTCGCCTTTTTGAACCGCGCGGCGGGCGACGGAGCCATCAAATTCTTTTAAACTCACTTGACCATCTACCAACATGGAGTCGGTGATATTATCTTCAGGCCATTCTTTGAACGTTAGAAAATCATTGGCGCGCACGAAGGCACCGGCAGGAATATCAACCGTAGAAACTAAAATACGTGGGCCAGAATTCACATCATCGTTGCTCATGCGACCTTTTAGGCCCAAAGCGGTAACTAGCGCTAACGTAGCAGCAACGCCTAGCAATACGAGACTTCGTCCTTGCATCGCTCTCCCCTGTACATTCTGCCGATGATTCGGCTTATTATGACGTATTTGTTTTTAACTGTGGCACCATACCACAGGTTTAGATGCTTTACTAGCTATTGATTTTTAACATTTTATTAGCATTTGAATCAAATTGCATTCTCTCCGGAACGCCCAGCAGATAGCCTTGGAACATGCCGACACCGAGCCCCATCAAGTGCTGATATTGCTCTTCGGTCTCGACACCTTCAGCAACCACCGTTGCACCTGATACTTGCGCAAGATCGATCATGCCCGATATAATCGCAGCAATATGTGGTTGCATCACATTGCGACTCAGGCGCCCTTCAATTCTTACAAAATCGGGTTTTAAGTGTTCAATGACCTGTTTGAGTTCTTCCGTTGTTGTGACATCATCCACCGCCAGTGAGAATCCGCGCGTGCGGCAATACTCAACCAATGGCTTCAGTTGTTTCAGGCCCGCAAGCGGTGGCTGAACTGAAATATCGAGCACAATATGGCGTGGCATTAGCCCATAGCGCTCGACGGCCTGCGACAAGCCTTCGAGATAATGCTCAGGTCGACTAATCGAACCCGTCACGAAATTGATGAACAGATATCCTTCGCTATCTGCGCCCACAAAGGTGCGCACGGCTTCTTTATGCAACATGCGATCGAGTTGGAATTCAAGACTCAACATGCGGCTCGCGAGCATGATCGCGCCACCATCTCGCAGGGTCCCATCTTCATCCTCGATACGTGCAAAAGCCTCGTAGCCTGCAATTTTACCGCGCTTATCCATCACGCGCTGCATAAAACAAATGAGACGATTCTCGAGCAGCGCATGCATGAGCCAAATATGTTTACTCGCTTGCTCTATTTCGATGTAAGAGCGCAAGAGCAGCAATACTTCTTCTTTGAGTGGTTGCGGCTGCGCAGGAATCAGCGCCACTTTCATCATCGATGCAACACCGTGCTTCTTGATGATTTCCGCCATATCACTGAATGTACTCACCCACGGATGTTTGATAGCGGCGCCATAAAGTAGCGGTGAGTCATAGACCGACTCAAAACCTTTTGCGGCAAAATCTAGTTTGAGACGATCCGATACTAATGCATCCGCGCATTGGTAGATGAGCCAATAATGCTCAGAAGGAATCCACGGCGAATAAAAAGCAGGTTCGGATGTCGTCACTGCGCTATACCCATCTGGTTATGGTGGATAAGTTGCGCCTTTCGCAGCGCAATTGCAAGCGCGAGATAAAAATAACGTATTGGATTTTATTAAATTTTTCGCCAGTGGTGCAGCCCACCTACGTAGCTTGCCCTGAAGTTTCCTTGATTTTACCCTCATTACTGCATAGCTTTATCTGCTAACGCATAAACTAAGGAAATGCACATGGCAGTCGATGGCAAAGTAGAGAGCGTCAAGAAAATCAAACGAGATAATAAAACGATTCTTGAAGTGGCAATCTCTGGCCCTCAGCATAACGCGCTGGCGGGAGCGCTGAATGCTTGGCTTCATACAGGATTTAGCTTAGATTTGCGACATCACCGCGCTGCAAGCTTCAAACCAGACACCGAACTCTACCAAAGCGATATATCAGGCTTAGCGGCTGATTATCCATCTCAGGTAAATGATTTGATTGATAAGATTAATGCGTTTGATCCGCTAAGAGCAAGTGACTCGTATCAAGCGCGGCGTTAGGCGCTAGCGCATCATGATCAGAAAGCCGTTTTTCACACGAGCTGCTTCAGGGGCTGCTGCCAACTCGTCCCAATTTGCTTTGTTGCGATCCAGCATTGCAGTTTTTTGTTGGTTGCCGCAGGCGGTGAGGCAGAGCATCACGGCAGTAAGTGCAATTACGGTTTTCATGTGTCGGCTCCATGTGGGGCGTTTGTGTCTTGCCGCCCTTATGCGCTTATTGCGCTGCAATGAGGAGTGCTGTTTCGGAAGCCAAGCCATGCACAAAACGCATGGCTTGAAAACACTATAAAATACAATGGGGCGGGTGTGATAAAGGCGCAACCCACTAGATATAGTATGCTACATATAGTGGGTGTGGGTAAGTTGTTTTGATTTCTTATAAAACAACTTCCAAAACCGTCCGCCGTGAGCGGCGGTATGATTCACCTCGCTTTACTCGGTTCACCCTTCGGGCGCTACGCGTTCTGCGGCCTGCGGCTCGCAGTGCGCCGCGTAGCGAGCGCCCTTAATCAATAATAACTTAGCGAATCATAGTGTTGAATCCATCATCCTGAGCGTTCTCAACGGCGGTGATTTTATCCCAATCCACGACGTCATTTCTGGCAAGTGTCGTAGAATGCGTGC
>JBMOEL010000074.1:0-9071 GCA_049314715.1 Rickettsiales bacterium | reverse complement strand
TTTTTAAGCGCCAAGAGCGAGCTGCTCAGCATCTGCTTTGGCAAGCGCTTGCTCGCTGTGCGATTTACCAGCCGTGGCGGCATGGCGCGTTGCGTGTGAGGCCAAAGGCTCTAGTGCATGATCGTCTTTGCGTTTAGGCAGAATGACCGCGTCTTGTGAGGTTACTTGGTCGCTCGTGTCGCTTGGCATGCTGGGTGGTTCGTCGCGCGTCACACTGAGTGGTTCGTCACGCACGGTGCGTAACTCATTGCGCAAATCCTCATTGCGTTTTTCCATAAATTCTAAATCTTCACGCAATACTTGGATTTCTTCCTGTGCGCGCTTGAATTGGTTTTTGCCTTGATCAGCGTTGTGCACGCCTTTGGTTGCGTATATCCATGGCGCAACAAAAAATCCGATAGCACCCAATAAACCGCCAGACGTTAATGACAAGCTGACTTTCTCACTATCTTTGCTCGCTTGTTTCATCCATTCCTTGGCGGGTTTGACAAGACCAACGGTGTGGTCGAACAACCAAAAGCCAAAGCCTTTTTCTTGATACACCAAGTCTGTTTTGAATTTTTCCATCGACTTGATGTCATCACCAAAACCATGGTTATTTTCTTTAAATTTTGTACGCCATGTCGTGATGCGCTCAGAGGTTCCCTCACCAAAAATTCCTTTAATCGCCTTACCCGACCAACGGGATAAAAAATGATTTTCTTCGCCACTCCAGCGTTCGGCCAATCCGCGAAGGCCGCTATTTTGAAAAATGCCATCTATCTGTTGAGGCCCACCAATGATTTTTGCGATAGGTTTATGGAATATATAGGTTGCAATACCGCCACCAACTAGCCCAACGAGTGCCATCCAGTAGTGCGCATAATATGCTTCGCCAGCAGCAGCAACCGCTGCATTTGCGCCCTTGTACTTCTCGTCAAGGATATCACCTTCTTGCTGTTTGGAATCTTTTCCCATTCCTACATCCTACCGTTTATGTGTGACAGGATGATGACAATGCCGTTTATTTTTCAGGCGCTTAAGCCTTCGTGGCGACCATGAGGTAATTAACATCTAAGTCTTTGTTATTGAGTGCAAATTTCCACTCAAGCGGGTTGAAATTCATGCCGATAGTTTCATGAATCTGCATGCCTCGTGAGGTCAATGCGCGTGCCATTTCGGAAGGTTTGACGAATTTGGCCCAATCATGCGTGCCTTTAGGCAGCCAGCGCATGACATATTCCGCGCCGATAATCGCCATCGCATAGGATTTTGTTGTGCGATTGATGGTTGATAAAATGAGCAGACCATTTGGTTTCACCAGTGCGCTCAGCGCATCATAGAACACATCAATATCGGCGACATGCTCAATGATTTCCAGTGCAAGGACGATATCGAATGATTCGCCATTGGCGGCGAGTGCCTCTGCAGAGGTGGCGAGATAACGAATATCGAGCGCCGATTTTTCTGCATGGAGCGTTGCAACCTCAATATTCTTTTCAGAAGCATCTACCCCTGTGACCTGAAGGCCTAACTCTGCCATGGGTTCGCTGATGAGACCGCCACCACAACCAATGTCAACAAGGGTGAGGTCGTGCATCGGTTTGGCAAAATGCTGCTCTATCTTCTGCTTTATGTAGGAAATGTGCAACGGATTGATGCGATGTAGTGGTTTGAATTTGCCGTTTTTATCCCACCATTCATCAGCAATACGGGAGAATTGCTCGACTTCTTGGGGGTCTATGCTGGTTTTGCGTGCCGCTTCAATCATTTGCGCTTATCCGATAATGCGTGGTACGAATGGGGTTTCGGAGACATAACCCACATGAAGCCTTCTGCCAATACGCAAATCGCTGCAATGATTGATGCAGCTCGTGAGATGTTCGTGTTGCGCCCGCAGCGCATGATTGCCCAGTGGCGCGGTAAGCTCAATGATTTAAGCGGTACGAATTTCGAAATGGGTAATAGATTTGCGGCGCAAGGCGCGATGCGTGATGCGGCGATGCGCTTTCGTATCGCGGTGAAGATTGACCCGAATTTTACGCAAGCATGGTATAATCTCGGTGTCGCACTCATGCAGCTTGGCGATAAAGAAAAAGCGGCGGATGCGTTTCGCCGTGCGGTGACGTTAGACCCGCGCCACGAGGAAGCAGTTTATTTATTGGCGGCGATGAATCCTTCATTACTGCCGCGCGCGCAATGGCCAACGCGCATGCCACGTTTGATTGTTGAAAAGTTTTTTGCTGCCAGTGCACCCTATTATAACGATATGGAAACGCAAAACCGTTATGCAGGCCCTGCATTGTGCGAACAAAAATCCTTAGCACATCTCTCCCAGAAAGCGGATTTACAGATTCTGGATTTAGGCTGTGGTACGGGACTTGCCGCCCGCCCATGGCGCGGCAAAGCAGCGCGCATTACGGGTGTTGATATGGTTGAGGCAATGGTGCGTGAAGCGCGTGCGGCGACCATAGAGAGTAAAGCTGTGTTTGATGACGTTATTGTTGCAGATCTTCATGCAATGCAATCCATTGCGATTGCGCCTGCAAGTATCGACATTATTCTGCTGTGTAATGTTGCGCAGTTTGTGGGTGATTTGAATAGTGTATTCCGCGCGGCGGCGGGGTGGTTAAAGCCCGATGGTATTATGACGCTCACCGTTGAACCTGCGGTGGCGGGTTCGGCTTATGGTGTGAACCCTGCAACGGGTAAGTTTGGCCATAGCGCGGCCTATTTGCAAGATGCCGCAAAAGCTGCGGGACTTAGTGTTGCGTTACAAGAGCGCGTGAATCTCTATCCTGATGTTGCGGCGGGCATGGTGGTGATGAGGAAGCAGATATGACGTACCGTATTCATGCTGTTGGCAAGGCGCATGCAAAAGCACTGGCAGAACTTCACACTAAATGTTTTCCCAAAGGCTGGAGCCATCTGGAGTTTGAAAGCTTCTTTGAGCGCAACGGCGTATTTGCAGCCATGGCGTATGAGTCGGGCGGTAAGCCCGTGGGTTTTGTGCTGTGCTGGTTGATTGAGGACCAATGCGATTTGCTCTCGATGGGTGTGTTGCCCGATTATCGCCGTGACGGGGTTGGCATCATGTTGCTAGACTATGCAACGCATAGTGCGCGTGACATGGGTGGTAAATATATGGTGCTTGAAGTAAACGTGAATAACGAAGCCGCTCAGACGCTTTATGAAGCGCAAGGCTATGAGAAATTCAGCATCCGCAAAGATTATTATTCCGCGCCTGATGGTGGGCGCGCTGATGCGGTGTGTATGCGTAAGGCATTGTAGTATTCGTCATTCCCCGAATCGCTTGCGATTCTAGGGGAATCCATGGATCGCCCTAGAATCAAAGATTCGGGCGATGACGTAATCTTCGACTAACGGGAAAAATCTGTTGGCAAAGCCTAGGTTCAGGCTTTATAAACCGCCGCTTATGGCATTGATTGTACAGAAATTCGGCGGAACTTCCGTGGGCGATATTGACCGCATCAAACATGTGGCAACGCTGGTGAAGCGCGAGGTGGATGCAGGGCATCAGGTGATTGTGGTGGTTTCGGCCATGGCGGGTGTGACCAATCAGCTCGTTGAATATTGTAACGCGATGAATACGCTGGTGAGCAATGATGCGCGGGCGAATTACGACCACGTAGTGGCAAGTGGTGAGCAGGTGACGTCGGGTCTGCTGGCATTGCAGCTACAAACGTTAGGGCTAAAAGCGCGTGCATGGGCTGGCTGGCAATTACCACTCACCAGCGACACGATGTATTCCAAAGCGCGTATCGAGCATATCGATGTAAAACAGGTGAATACTTCACTTGCGAAGGGCGAGATTGCGGTGGTGGCTGGGTTCCAAGGCATTACGAGCGAAGGCCGTATCAGTACGCTGGGTCGTGGTGGTTCGGATACTTCGGCGGTGGCGATTGCGGCAGCATTTGGTGCAGAACGCTGCGATATTTATACGGATGTAGACGGTGTTTATACCTGTGACCCACGTATCGTGAAGAAAGCGAAGAAGCTTACCCGCGTGAGCTACGAAGAGATGCTGGAGATGGCATCGCTCGGCAGCAAGGTGCTGCAAACGCGTTCGGTGGAACTGGCTATGAATTATGGCGTTAAGGTGCAGGTGCTCTCGACGTTTGATGATAAAAATGCGTCCGATATCCCAGGGACGTTATTGGTGGATGAGGAGGAACTCGTGGAACAACAACGTGTGACGGGCATTGCCTACAGTCGCGACGAAGCGCGCATCACGCTGACGAACGTGGAAAACAAACCCGGTGTTTCGGCAGGGATTTTTGGCCCACTCGCCGACCAAGGCATCAACGTGGATATGATTGTCCAGAACGTGACGGAAAAAGGTCAACAGACCGACGTGACCTTCACCGTGGGTAAAACCGATTTGGCGCGTGCCACGGAGATTGTGAAGAACGGCAGAAATATGCCGAAGTTCGATTCGCTGCATTCTGATTCTGGCGTTGCGAAGGTATCGGTCATCGGGGTGGGGATGCGTTCGCATGCGGGTATTGCGTCGGAAATGTTCCGCACATTGGCGGATAAAAACATCAACATCATCGTGATTTCGACATCGGAAATTAAAATCTCGGTATTGATTGCTGAAGAATATCTCGAGCTCGCACTGCGCGCACTGCACACGGTGTACGGTCTGGATGCAACGGAGGAGCGCGGGTAATGAGCAAAACGATTTCAGAGCTTTCGATTCGCGGGCGCGCACTACTCGGTACGGAGCATGCCATTATGGGCGGAGCGATGAGCTGGGTGAGTGAGCGCAACCTTGTTTCGGCGATTTCGAATGCAGGGGCATTTGGGGTGATTGCTGCATCGAGCATGCCGCCAGAATTGCTGGATAAAGAAATCAAAGCCACGCAGGCCATGACCCAAAAACCTTTTGGCGTGAATCTAATTTTGATGCACCCGAAATTGGATGAGTTGATGGATGCATGTATCGCCAATAACGTGACGCATGTGGTGTTGGCGGGTGGTATTCCGCGCGGCCCGCAGGTCGAGAAATTGAAAGCGGCGGGGATTAAGGTGATTGCCTTCACGCCGACCAATGCGATTGGCAAGAAGCTCGTGAAAATGGGTGTGGATGGCATCGTTATTGAAGGTAATGAGGCGGGTGGGCATATCGGCCCTGTGTCGACCTCGGTGCTGGCCCAAGAAATCCTCCCCGTGTTGCGCGAGGTTCCCGTATTTGTTGCAGGTGGTATTGGTCGCGGTGAGGCGATTGCGGCTTACTTAGAAATGGGTGCTTCGGGTGTTCAGCTCGGCACGCGTTTTGTGTGCGCTAAAGAATCGATTGCGCATGAAAATTTTAAGAATGCGTTTATCAATGCGAATGCGCGCGATGCGATTCCTTCGGTGCAATATCACCCCGATTTTGCAGTCATCCCAGTGCGTGCCATTAATAATAAAGCCGCTGAAGAATTCACCCGCTTCCAAAAAGAAACGGTGGAGAAAGTCTTTTCCGGTCAGATGGATAAAGAGGCAGGCCAGCTTGCGATTGAGCATTTCTGGGCAGGTGCCTTGCGCAAGGCTGTGATTGACGGCGACGTTGAGCGCGGTTCGCTGATGGCAGGGCAGTCGGTAGGGATGGTGCAGTGCATTCAGCCAACGCAAGAAATCATTGACGAACTAGTGTCACAAGCGGCATTATATCTTTCGAACAAGCGCGCCGCGTAATTCAAACTATTGCAATGCAATAAGAGCACGCATTTCGTTGCAGCCGCACAGGAGGCATTTGCTTGGCGAGTATTATTCCCATAGACGCGAGCGCGTCGGCGTTACAATCGCCCATTTTGTTATTACGCAAGGTGCGCGACGTGATGACCGTGCCTGCTGCTTCTGCACAAGAGAAGCTGGATACGCTCACCCGTGTAATTGCTGAAGCCGTGCATTCCGAAGTCTGCTCGCTCTATCTCGCCCGTCCTGGTGATGTGCTGGAACTTTTCGCAAGCCATGGCCTTAAGCAAACCTCTTTACACGTAACGCGCTTGCGCGTGGGTGAAGGTTTGGTGGGCGAAGTGGCGGCAACGGCACTAGATTTGAATTTGGCCGAGCCGCAAAACCACCCGAAATTTGCCTATCGCCCCGAAACGGGTGAGGAGATGTATCATAGTTTTGTCGGCGTACCGTTACTCTACTCGCATAAGGTGATTGGGGTGCTGGTGATTCAGGGTAAAGTCTCGCGCCTTTTCAGTGAAGAGTTGGTCGAGATTTTGCACACGGTTGCGATGGTTACAGCCGAGCTTGTGATTGGCAGTAAAATTGTTGACCCCTTCGAGATTGCAGGACAGCAGCACCCTTCGCTGCAGTCGCAGCAATTATCGGGCGTAACGCTTTCAGGCGGTGTTGCGAAAGCGCCTATTGTGCTGCACCGGCCTAAAATCGAAATCACCAAACTGATTAGCGATGCGCCAGAGGAAGAAGAAAAACGCTTCAATCATGCGCTCTTGTCGTTGCAGCAGTCGGTGGATGCGCTGATTAGTTCTGCGGGAATTGAAGAAGGCTCGGCGCAGCAAGAAATCTTGGAAAGCTACCGCATGTTCTCGCAAGACCGTGGGTGGATTGAGCGTATCAGCGAGGCGATTCATACTGGGTTAACGGCAGAAGCTGCGGTGCGCAAAGTGCAAGAAGAAATGCATGCACGATTGAGCCAAATTTCCTCGGCCTATATTCAAGAGCGCGTGCATGACCTTGAGGATTTGTCAGAGCGGTTGCTCTATCATTTAGCGGGCATGGAGCCGACGGCGGCGCATACGGATTTGCCGCCAGAATTTATTCTCGTCGCTGAATCACTCGGGCCTGCTGAGTTGCTTGAGTATGATGCAAAACGTCTCAGGGGCATTATTCTTTCTGAAGGTGCGGTGACTGCGCACGTTGCCATTATCGCGCGGATGATGGATGTGCCAATGGTCGGGCGCATTCAAGGCGTGTTAAGCATGGTGCAGCCCAATGATTTAGCGGTGGTGCATGGGGATCATGGGCTCGTCTATATTCGCCCTCCCGAAGACGTAGAGCAAGCCATTGATATGGATATACGTGCGCGAGCTGCACAAACGGCAGCCTATGCTGCTAAGCGCGATTTGCCCGCCATCACCAAAGACGGGATTGCGGTTTCGCTTAATCTTAATGTTGGCCTTTTTGTGGACGCGTACCAACTTGGCAGCCCCGATATTGATGGGGTGGGATTATTCCGCACTGAGCTGCCGTATCTGGCGAGCCGAGACTTACCAAGTGTGGAAGACCAGCAAAAAATTTACCGCGACGCGTTTGACAAGGCGAAAGGTAAGCGCATTATTTTCCGCAGCTTCGATATTGGCGGCGATAAGCAAGTTCCCTACATTCAGGTGGAGGACGAAGAAAACCCAGCCATGGGTTGGCGCGCCACGCGTATTGGTCTTGATAGGCCAGTGATTTTACGCCAGCAATTTCGCGCACTCATTCGTGCGGCGGCAGGCGAGAAGCTGCATTTAATGTTCCCCTTTATCGCCACCTTCATGGAGTTTGACGCGACCAAAGCGCTGCTCATGAAAGAGATTGAGCGCGCCAAAGATGAGGGCATCACCCCCCCTGCGCAGATTAAGTTAGGCAGTATGATTGAGGTGCCGTCGATTCTCTTCCAACTGCCAGAACTCATGTCGCGTGTGGATTTCGTCTCGATTGGGTCGAGCGATTTACTGCAATTTTTATTTGCATGTGATCGTGGTTCGCCGCGCGTTGCAGGGCGCTATGACCCGCTGATGATTGGCGTGGTGCGCTTGCTTAAGTCAATTGCTGAAGAAGCGCGCAAGCACAATGTTGACGTTGGTTTCTGCGGTGATTTGGCAGCACGACCCGTGGATGCGATGTTGCTTATCGCTTGCGGCATCACCTCGCTTTCCATACCGCCCTCGGCCGTTGGCCCGATGAAGGCGATGGTGCGTTCACTCGATGTGGCAAAGCTTCGTGAGTTTATTGACTATATTATCACGGAGCCATTGCCCAGCCTGCGCCCGCAACTTGAGCGGTTTGCGAGAGACCATGGCGTAGAGATTTAGTATCAAGCTGCGCTCAAGCGGCGCGCGCCGTTGGCTCGAATATAAGTGGTACTTTGGCTCGCCTCTCTCCACTTCGTTTCGAGTCGCCCTCAACGGGCGTCGATGCGTCGGTTTTTAGTTAAGAGAGTTTACGACTGATTCTCCTGAATCTCGAATAACGGGATAGACCCCTAGCTTCTTGCACCGCAAGGTAAGTTCGACTACATCTTGCCCCATGAATCAATCTACCCAACTCATACGTTTGCCAGAATCGATGGAGCTTGACGACATCGGCCCGTATTTCCGTAGCTTGCGCGAGCATTATAGGCTGAGCGAGCAGGACGTTTCGGCGCGCCTGCACATACGCGTGAAGTATATTCAGGCGATTGAAACCAGTGATATGAGCCAGCTACCTGGTAAGGTCTATGCGCGTGGCTATGTCTCGACCTATGCAGAGTTCTTGGGTATTGACCCCGAGAATGCGGTTGAGCGTTTTTTGGGAACCGAAACCAAAGAAAAAGTCGAAGAATATTTTATTCCCGAACCGGCGCGTTTGGGAGTTGGACTGCATCATAAAATGCGTTTCGCAGCGGTAGTTTGTATTGTGCTGGCGCTGCTTTATGTCTTGTGTGGCATGTCGGGCAGTGGCGAGGATGAAACGAGCGTCGCCCCTGTGCCAGAGTCGTTGGTAGAAAGTTCGCGCAGTATGGTCATGCCAGTAGATCGTGCATTACGTTGCGCACAGGGCATTCGGCTTGCTGCATGCTTGCAGCCTGCCTCACATGAAGCGGATGGCCACCCCATGGTTCACCCCGATATTTTCACCAAGCCGGTGAAGTGGGGTGTTAGTCGTGAGTCGGCAGCCGTGAGTCTTGAGGAAAAAAAGACGCAAAAAAAACCAGAGAAGAAAAAACAAAAGAAAGCAAAAGAAGAAGAGTCTATTCTACCATGGTTGCGCCAATGATGATGCGTCGGAAATCTCTTCACACGATGATTGGAAATGTAGCGATAGGTGGTGATGCGCCTGTGGTGGTGCAATCCATGACCAATACC
>JBMOEL010000073.1:0-9179 GCA_049314715.1 Rickettsiales bacterium | reverse complement strand
GACTCGTTAGAGAGGCGTAGCCAACCTGCGCGAGCCGCTTGCGGCGGGGGTTAGGGGGCAAGGCCCCCTTCATTTATCTTGCAAATAAGCGGTTGGCGAACCAGCCAGCACCAATGGCGAGTAATACGCTGGCAATCCCATAAAACCATGGCTGATGATGGGCGACACTAAATAACCATGCATCAACCCCTGTTTTGTAAGCGCGTAGGGGAATCGTTTGGCTGCTCACAATGTTACCATCGCGCACTAAGTAACTAATGACAGTGTAATCTCCTTCAGCAAGCGAATCCGGAAAGGGAATGGTGGTGCGGAATAATGTTTCACCAAAATAGCGAATGGGTGCCGTATGCGTATACCAATGTCGCCGCGAGAATTCGTCAAGCATGCCGCGGTCAAATACAGCGTTACTGCTGGTGTCTTTCGCAATAACATGCTCTGCGCCAATCCCCAAATAGGACTGCATCGTTGGGCTGAGTAATTCATCCAACGGTTTGGTGCTGCCAACCGCGTAATAAAGCGGCAACGGACCATAGCGCCTGCTTTCTACATGCATCCACATACCAGCGATTTTTTCTTTACGACGAATGCGTACATCAGCCTCAGGCCCACGCACGACTACCACCAAGTCGCCTTGCTCGTTACGCGCGCCATAAAGCAGCAATTCTTCGCCGCTGAAACGCTCATGAATTTGGATGGTGCGCTTGGATATGTCCGACACAATGGGTGTATTAAAATTCGCTAAAGGCTGGGCCAGAGCTGTATTCGTAGTCAGTAACAGTGCACTGAGTAAAAATAACCTCATCGCTCAATTACCGTCAGTGTAAAAATTTCTGATGGGGTGACGAACAGGCCGTATCCCAAGCGTAGTGCCACGGCGAACAGAATCAGTGCCAGCAAAGCGCGTAAGTAATGCACGGGTAAGCGGTGAGTAAGACGCGCGCCCCATTGCGCACCCACCACGGAACCAAGTAGTAATAATAATGCTAATACAACATCCACCGTTTGGGTGGTTACGGCGTGCAGCAGCGTTGTGAATGAAGTGGTAAAGGTCATATGATAGAGTGAAGTACCGACCACGACCGAAGGCGGCATACGCAGCACATAGAGCATCATGGGTAGCATGATGAAGCCACCGCCAATTCCCATTAACGCAACTAAAAGACCTGTGAGAATGCCCATCCCAATCGGCAAAAGAATACTATGCGTCACTTCGGAACGCGGAAATAGACGACGAAAAGGTAACTTTTCGAGGAGTGGGAATAAAATTTCGTCTTCTGCGATATCACGCTTGCGGCCTTGGTGGTAAAGCCATCCCTCGCGTGCCATAAGAACACCGATGAGTATGAGAATCGTTACATAGAGCAAGGTGATGATGAGGTCGATTTGCCCCGCGCGGCTCAATGCTTTGAACAAAATAATACCCAGCGCTGCACCAATCATACCGCCCGCGACCAGATGGTTTCCCATCAATACATCCACGCGCTTATGTTTTAGGTGATTCAGGTATCCCGAGAATGACGAGGCGATAATCTGATTGGCTGAAGTGGCAACGGCCACCGCAGGTGCCACACCCATGAACATAAGAATCGGCGTGAGCAAAAATCCGCCACCAATACCGAACAGGCCAGCCATCACCCCCGTCACGCCACCAAGCGCCACGAGTTCAAAAACATTGGCCGAGATTTCGGCAATGGGGAGATATACCTGCAACGATTATCTCAAAAACGCAGCAAAATATTGGCGCAGGCGTTTTTCCGCCTCGCTATCAAATTGCGTCATCATTTCTTGCGTCATGCTGTGGAATAAGCGTTCACGCTCTTGCAAGGTTGCCTTTTCATTAATCGAGCGCGAGCGCACGATATTCACGTCGCCTTCCGCAATCGCCACAGCATGCACACCGTCATAGATGCGGAATGTGGCGCGGATTTTACCATCATAACGGTCGCTCTGATCGTCGGTGAAGAAGCCGCGCAGGCCTTCTGTTTTCGGCAAGGGAACTTCCACAACGGAGGCATCATCAATCGTTACTTCCATCAGCCCGCTCGTGCCCGCGGCTTGTAGTCTGTCGCTCGCCCATTGTTTAATTGCGTTTGTAGGCGTCATGAAGAAAATATGCTCCACGTTAGGTGATTTCATCGGTGGCTCATATTGCTCAACCACACGAATTTCTACGGCTGCTAATCGAATCTTCGGCTGATTCGCAAAGCTGATGGGCGTAAGGTTTTGTGGTGCGGGTGCCGGTTGGCAGCCAAGTAGCGCAAGTGCGCTGAGTGCAAAGAATATTTTTTTCATACGTTCCTCCGTGGTGAGACTATGTAGCAGCTTGTCGTGCTTCGGGCAACTTGGCATCGGGTGGGCGAATGTAAAGGGGCACAGCTTCGTGAAGTGGCGTGATATCGAGGCTTGGCGCTGCCTTACACAGAATAGATGCATCAATCGGTGCAACCATGCTTACTACATGGTCAATCAATATATTGCCGACGACATGCGATGTACGAAGTTTCAACGCGCTTGGCACAATCATTACAATCTTACTAGTGGCAATCGGCTTATCGGTGAAATCAAATGACTGGTGATAAAGCTCGCCCTTACCAGCATTCAGCACCACATCACACGCTTGGCCAGCTTGCCATGCATAGGCTTCGGTTGTGGTCAACGTTTTAAGGGGCGTTTTTGTCACGAGGTGGATGCCGTGTGCCGCCGCCAATGCGATGCGTATACCTGTGAATGTGCCGGGCCCAGTGGTAGTAACGATAGCGGTGATATCTTCATATTTAACGGCTGCCTGTTTCAGCAGTGCATCAATCGTTGCAATGAGCAGGGCAGATTGCTTACCAGCAGGAATCGTCTGCGAGTAGTGTGTATCGCCTACGCGCAGCGCCACCGAGCTATCGCCCGAGGTGCAGTCAAATGCGAGATATGTAGCCTTGTCATTCATGAGTGATGCTCTATATTGTAAAAAATACAAATGCAGGAGTTTTTTATGGCGGTATGCAGTCTCGAAAAAGAAAAATGTGGCCCATGCCATGGTGAAGGTAGTGCGCTCACGCATGACGAGGCGGAAATCCTGATGAAAGAGCTAAAGGGCTGGAACTTCGCACAAAGCGGCGCTGCCATCCATAAGCGCTTTGAATTCAAAGACTTTATGACAGCATTGGCCTATGTGCAAAAAATCGCTGTAGTGGCGGAAGAAGAGGGGCATCACCCCGATTTAGGCCTCGGCTGGGGCTATGTTGACGTGACAATGACGACGCATTTTTTCAACGCCCTAACCCGCAATGACTTTATCGTTGCAGCGAAGGTAGACGCGATTTAGTAGTTAAGGGGGCACAATTATTCATTGCGCCCCTGATGTTTTATCCTGAGGTATTGATTATCTCTTCTTGCTCTCGCTAGGTGCGCGAGCATCTCGAACTGACGGGTTGGGAGTTTCATCATACTCACCATCCATATTTGTTTGAAGAGCTTGTATGATTTCTAGAGCTTTATCAGCGGCTACTAGCCCTTCTTGAGGAGTTACTATGTCGTCAGTAAGAATGTTATTTACCAGTCCTTGCACAGCATCCTGAACTGGTCTGCTATAAATCTCACCTACTCCGATAACTTTTTGATCAGTGTAAATAGCTGTTACGCCGTCAGTAGTTGTGCTGCGTGCGGGTCTAGCATTTACTGTAAATGTACTTCCATCAGTTTTTTCTAATTTAATCTGACCAACGCCGTTTTCGTTAGTAACGGTTACCGAGCCAAGTCCTGGAATTCTGACTGGGTCTGCCATAAAAAATTATCCCTTAAAATTGTTTGTTACATTTTTGATTTTAGAGGGGGGGGGGGGTAAATAAAGTGTTAAGATTGCGAGAAGATTTTTGTGGGGTTGCGTTTTTTGTCATTGCGAGGAGGGCAAAGCCCGACGCGGCAATCCATTTTTCTTGTCATTCTGAGCATAGCGAAGAATCTCAGATCCTTCACTCCGTTCAGGATGACAAAGATGGATTGCTTCGCTGACGCTCGCAATGACGAGTGATATTTAGGCGCTGACCCCGTCATTCGACGGGGTGACAAGTGTAAAAAGACTTTGTATAGCCCTCCTATGACCAAAAAACTCTATATCAAAACCTATGGCTGCCAGATGAATGCGTATGATTCCGTGCGCATGGCGGAGCTACTGGCACCGATGGGTTATACGCAAACCGATGCGCCTGATCATGCGGATATGGTGATTTTGAATACCTGCCATATTCGTGAAAAAGCCGCTGAAAAAGTCTATTCCGACCTTGGTCGTATGCGTGACATCAAGCAATCCCGTCCTGAACAAAAAATGCTGATTGGCGTGGCGGGTTGCGTAGCGCAAGCGGAAGGCGAAGAAATCATCGCCCGCGCGCCGTATGTGGATGTAGTGGTCGGCCCGCAATCCTATCAGAATCTACCCAACATGATTCGTGAGACGTTGCGTTCGAATAAGGCGGCCATCAACCTCGATTTTCCAGAAATACCAAAATTCGACCAACTCACCGAAGCCACGCTCACCCAAGGCTCCAGTGCATTTGTTTCGGTACAAGAAGGCTGCGATAAATTCTGCACCTTCTGCGTGGTGCCTTATACTCGCGGCGCGGAATATTCACGCAGCGTGCGTGATGTGCTGGAAGAAACCCGCAAGCTGGTCGATTTAGGCGCAATCGAAATTACCCTGCTTGGGCAGAATGTGAATGCCTATCACGGCATCGGTGTTGATGGGAAAGAGTGGGGGCTTGGTAAGCTCATCCGCGAAGTGGCAAAGATTAAAGGCGTCAAACGCATTCGCTATACCACCTCACACCCTAATGATGTGAATGATGAGTTGATAGCAGCGCATGGCGATATTGAAATCCTCATGCCTATGCTGCATTTGCCCGTGCAATCAGGCTCGAATAAGATTCTCAAAGCCATGAACCGTAAGCACACAGCGAGTGATTATTTAGCGGCGATTGAAAAACTGCGTGCCGCGCGCCCTGATATACAATTCTCATCCGATTTCATTGTTGGTTTCCCCGGCGAATCTGATGCGGATTTCGAAGACACGTTGCGACTGGTTGAAACCGTGGGCTTCACGCAAGGCTATAGTTTCAAATACAGCCCGCGCGCAGGCACCCCTGCGGCAGAAAAGGCGCAGCAGCTGGAAGAAGCGGTGTTGGATGCGCGCCTGCAAACCCTGCAAAACTTGCTGAGCGTTCAGCAAGCAAACTTCAATAAATCGAAGCTTGGAACTACGCTTTCAGTACTATTTAATCGCGAAGGTAGGCTTGAGAGGCAGATGCAGGGTAGGTCGCCCTATATGCAGTCTGTGTATGTGGATAACGGCATAGCCTATGCAAATCGCCTCGTTGACGTGCACATTACGGGCGCATACGCTAACAGTCTCAAGGGCGAGGTGGTTGGCACTTCGCAGCTTCCCAACCCTCAGCAGGAGCGCGTAGCGCATTATGGCTAAGCCAGACAAAAAATCTTCCCGCGAAACCCAGACCGTCAACATTTTTTTCGAACATAATCATTATCTGCCGATGCTGTATGGCTCCAATGATTCCAATCTGGAGCGCCTCGAGCAGTTGCTGCACGTAACGCTCGTCTCGCGCGGGAACATGATTTCGATTACTGGCCATAAGCGCGACATTGAGGCGACCGAGCAGGTGCTGCAGTCGCTCTATAAGCAAATTGAAAGCGGCGCAGAAATCGTGGATGCGGACGTGGACGCGGCGGTAAGGCTGATTCCGCCCGTGGTGCTGGACAATAAAAAACCCAAAGGCCGCGACGGTCAGGATTTAGAGACGGATGTTTATATCCGCACCCTCAAAAAAACCATTGCGCCTTACACGCATGTGCAGGCAAATTACATGCGCACGCTGTATGATAACGAATTGGTATTTGCCCTCGGGCCTGCGGGTACGGGTAAAACCTATATTGCCGTGGCCATGGCGGTTTACCAACTCATCAACAAAAAGGTGGAGCGTATTATTCTCTCGCGCCCAGCGGTCGAAGCGGGCGAGAAAATTGGCTTCCTGCCGGGCGATATCAAGGACAAAATCGACCCCTATATGCGCCCGCTTTATGACGCGTTGTTCGATATGATGCCCGCCGAGCGCGTGCAGCAACATATGGATAATGGCGAGATTGAGCTGGCGCCACTGGCATTCATGCGTGGGCGAACCTTCAGCAACGCCTTCGTGATTCTCGACGAGGCGCAAAACACCACCCGCACGCAGATGAAAATGTTCCTCACTCGTATGGGCGAGCGTTCACGCATCCTGATTACGGGCGACTTGTCGCAAATCGACTTGCCGAAAGACATCAAGTCTGGCCTTGCCGATTGTATCCCGAAGATTGAGGGAATCCCCGGTATCGACGTGATTCGCTTCAGTGACGGCGACGTGGTGCGCCACCCACTGGCGAAGAAAATCGTGCAGGCCTATGACGAGTGGGAAGAAAAGAAAAAACAATTCGCCGAGCAGAATGACAATTAACTTACTCGTCGATGACCCGCGCTGGCGCAATAGTTTCAAGACATTGCGCGTGGATGTGCTGAAGGCAGTGCGCATGGTGCTGAAAGACTATGAAGCAAAGGGCGCCATTGTGACGCTCAAGTTTTCTACCGACGACGATGTTACAGCGCTCAATCACCTCTATCGTGGGAAGAAGAAACCTACTAATGTGCTGTCGTTTCCTGCCGAAAGTTCCCTCCCCAGTAGGGGGAGGGTTAGGGAGGGGGCGGTCGTGAAGGGTAGAGCGAATAATGCCCCCCTCCTAACCTCCCCCCTGCGGGGGGAGGAAATGGAACTAGGCGATATCATTCTCGCCTATGAGACGGTGAAGCGTGAGGCCAAAGAGCAAAAAAAGACCCTCCGCGCCCATACGCTGCATCTCGTGGTGCATGCGACGTTGCATTTATTGGGCTATGACCATGAAAAATCAAAAGAAGCGGAAGAAATGGAAGCGCTTGAAATCGCCTATTTAAAGCGATTGGCTATTGCGAATCCCTACGAGACACGATAGATTCCACGAACCTTATGGCACAGCCTGAAATAGAACCGCAACTCCCTGGACTGGAATTAAAACCGCACACAGCCGGCAAAAACGGCTACGCAGCGCCGTCGCCCATGCAAGTTGCGATTAAGTGGTTTCGCCATAAAGTGATTGGCCGCCCTGAGGCCACGCTCAAAGAAGCGCTGGAAGAGGTGCTTGAGGAAAACTCCCCCGAGATGCAATCTATCAGTGAAGCAGAAAAAAACCTGCTCAAGAACATGATTCATTTTGGCGAGCTCACGGTGCACGACATCATGGTGCCACGCACGCAGATATTAGCGTTGCCCAAGCAAACATCGCTGGCAGAACTCAAAACGCATATCATCAGCATCGGCCATACGCGTATTCCTGTGTATGGTGAATCGCTGGATCAGATTGAGGGCTTCATTCACGTCAAAGATTTGTTCCCGTTTGTGGCGGGCGCCAAGCCATTCGATATCGCTATGGTGATGCGCGAAATTTTATTTGTTCCACCTTCGATGAAAATTGTCGATTTGTTGGTACGCATGCGTATTTCGGGGTGCCATATCGCCATTGTGATTGACGAATATGGTGGCACGGATGGGCTCGTGACCATGGAGGATTTATTTGAAGAATTGGTCGGAGAAATCCAAGACGAGCACGATGAAGACCATGAAGAATTAATGGTCGAATGGATTGGTGCGAATATTCTGGAAGTAGACGCGCGCGTACCGATTTTGCAGCTTGAAGAAATGCTTAATGAAACGCTTCGTAAAGAAGGCGATGATGTAGACACAGTGGGTGGGCTTGTCTTCGCGTTGTTGGGCCGTGTGCCGGTTAAAGGCGAAGTGCTGCATATTCACCCGCATTATAAGTGCGAGATTATTGCAGCTGACCCGCGCCGTATTCGCCGCTTGCGCATTACCAAGCACGCATGATTGCCCAACTCACGAGGTGGAGTGAGTGGCTCCTCAATCGCCAAAGCTGGCAACGCTACCTTGTATTATTCATGGCGGGCGCATTAACCGCGCTTGCTTTTGCACCTTATCACCTATGGCCGATATTATTTCTAACCTTCCCCTATTTACTATTGCAGATGGAGCAAGGAACAGCGCGCCAAACCGCTTGGCGGTGCTTTTTCTTTGGTTACGGATTCTTTGTAGCAGGCACCTATTGGATTGCCTTCTCACTATTGGTGGATGCAGCGCAGTTCGGTTGGCTGTTCCCCATTTCCGTATTTGGTTTAAGCGCCGCTTTTGCAGCGTATTTTCTAGTGAAAGGCTATGTCTTCGCCAAACTACGCAGTACACATCGTTTTGCGAATATCTTTCTGTTTGCACTGCTGTGGGTCGCATTTGAATATCTGCGCTCGGCGGGTATGTTTGGTTTTCCATGGAATGTGTTAGGCTATGTTTCCATGGCCTCCGAGCGCGTATCGCAGCTAGCATCGATTACGGGAACATTCGGCCTTTCATGGCTTATCGCCCTATCCGTATTCCCGCTGATTTATCGCAATAGAACCTATCTCTGCGCGATTTTAGCGCTGCTTATAAGCGTTTATAGTTATGGCATGTGGCGTGTGCCAAACGAAGCAGCGCCCGTGACGGATACGCGTTTGCGTCTGGTCCAGCCCAATATCCCACAAGAAATGAAGTGGACCGATTCGGGCAAGGACGAGTCGATGCGTATTCATGGCGTGCTCACCCATATGCAAACGGACGCGCCGATGGCGGATGTCGTCATCTGGTCAGAGACTGCGTTTCCATTCACCGTGTTTGATGGCAGTGGCTGGTTTCATATGGTGCGGCACTTCGCGCCAGATGGTGGAGCATTCATTACAGGCGTCATTCGCTCACATCGTGACAAGGTCTGGAACAGCATGATGGTGGTGAATAGCGAGGGCGAATCACTCGATTACTATGACAAGCACCAACTAGTGCCTTTTGGTGAATTTGTACCGCTGCGCGAGATGTTGCCAATCAATAAAATCACACCAGGAATGCTTGATTTTTCCCGCGGTGAAGGCGTCAGGACGTTGCGCGTTGCAGGCGTTCCAGCATTTAGCCCACTTATTTGTTATGAGGCGGTATTTCCATGGCTCGCGGCCAAAAAGACCGATCGACCCGCTTGGCTGTTAAACATTACGAACGATGCATGGTATGGCGATA
>JBMOEL010000072.1:0-9353 GCA_049314715.1 Rickettsiales bacterium | reverse complement strand
AAACGCTACCGTGTTCGTCATGCCGCTGGCGGGCAGCAATAAAGAAAAAATCATGGCGGCGCTTAAAGAAAACGTGAACCGCATTCGTTATTTGATGAATCAGAAAGTCGTGCTGCGCTTTTCACCGAAGATTTTTTTCAAGCTCGATACTTCCTTTGAAGTGGCAAACCGCATCAACACGCTGCTGCAATCCGACCGCGTGCGCCAAGACGTCACCAAAGATGAAATCTAATATTTACAAGTGGCTTCTTTTACCAGCTTTTCTCACAGGCGGTTATTTTTTGTTTAGTTCTGTGTCGGAATCTGTCTATCCAGGCTCTTGTGGTGCAGGTAGCGGATTCTGTTTTTTGCTGGGACTTTTCGTCGGGATGATATTCTATCCATTAAGTATTATTGGAATTGTGATTGCCGCTTTGCTCTTTGTTATTAGGTATGTTTTATCGCTACTAAGAAAGAACAGCATTGAGTAAAATTTCTTATAATGGCTGGCTGAATCTCACTAAGCCCATCGGCATGACGTCTGCCGCTGCTGTCAATAAAGTCAAATGGCTTACTAAAGCAAAAAAACTCGGCCATGCGGGAACACTCGACCCGCTTGCGACCGGCATTCTCCCAATTGCCTTTGGTGAGGGCACGAAATGCATCAACCTGCTGATGGACGCGAAGAAGATCTATCGCTTCCGTGTAACCTTCGGTGAACGTCGCAGCACCGATGATGCTGAGGGTGAAGTTATCGCCACCAGCGCTCACATTCCAACCGAAGCAGATATTCTCAACATCTTGCCGCGCTTCACGGGCGAGATTCTGCAAACCCCGCCCATCTATTCCGCCATTAAGGTGGACGGCGAGCGCGCCTATGATTTAGCGCGGGCAGGGGAAAGTATAACGCTGAACGCCCGTCCAATAACCGTTCATTCTATTGATTTTAAAGGATTTACCAAGCCTAATGAGGCCGAATTTGAGGCATTGGTAGGCAAGGGCACCTATATACGCTCCCTAGGGCGCGATATTGCCCAAGCCCTTGGCTCAGAAGGCTTTATTAGCCTGCTGCACCGTGCATCCGTTGGCCCATTCCACGAGGCGCAGGCGATTTCACTGGATTTTTTGGAAAACTCTGCGCATATTCCCGCCACCTTTGAGGGGGCAACCCCTGAATGGTTGCTGCCTACCCGCGCCGCGCTGGACGACATCCCGGCCGTGACGATAGGTGACAGTGAATGGCAACGGCTTCGCCATGGACATGTACTTGAACGTCCGCACCCGCCAACCCCTTTAATGGGGCTTCTGTATAAAGAAGAACTGGTGGCGCTCGCGGAAAGTGACGGCGCGGTTATCAAAACGAAGCGGCTGCTGAATATTTTTTAAACCCGATGTCGTATGGAGAAGTCTTATGAGTATCACTGCTGAACGCAAAGTTGCAGTCGTTAAAGAATACGCTACCACCAAGGGTGACACTGGTTCACCAGAAGTTCAGGTGGCATTGCTCACCGAACGTATCAATAATTTGACCGAACACTTCAAAGGCCACGCGAAAGATCACCACTCGCGCCGTGGTTTGTTGATGTTGGTTAGCCGCCGTCGTTCGCTGCTTGAGTACCTCAAGCGCAAAGACAGCGCGCGCTATAACACGCTGATTGGTAAATTAGGTCTGCGTAAGTAATTTTATAAGAATACGTCTTGCCCGCGCTTCATGTACCGCGCGGGCAGGGCGGCTGTAAACGGTACATGAACAGGCTTCCCGCCTGAGGCACTGCGGAATAGATCGTTTTTATTTGCGGAATGAGGTGTACGGCATAGGGCCTGCACAGCGGCAGAGGGGAAGAAAGAAAGGAATGAACGCAATGTTCAACGTTACTAAGAAGTCTATCGAATGGGGTGGTCGCACCCTGACCCTCGAAACCGGCCGTATCGCCCGTCAAGCTGACGGTGCCGTGATGGTCACTTACGGCGAAACCATGGTACTGGTTGCCGTGACCGCTGCCAAAGCTCCCAAGCCCGATATCGACTTTTTCCCACTCACGGTAAACTATACCGAGAAAACCTATTCAGCAGGTAAAATTCCTGGTGGCTTCTTCAAGCGCGAAGGCCGCCCAACGGAAAAAGAAACCCTCACCTCACGTCTCATCGACCGTCCCATCCGCCCGATGTTCGCGGAAGGCTTCTATAACGAAGTGCAAGTCGTTGCGACCGTGATGTCACACGACATCGAGAATGATCCAGATATCGCAGCGATGGTTGGTACCTCCGCAGCGCTTGCTATTTCTGGCGTACCGTTCTTGGGCCCAATCGCTGGCGCACGCGTGGGTATGATTGATGGTCAGTTCGTCTTGAACCCTACCAAAACCCAACTCACCACCAGCACGCTTGACCTCGTCATGGCGGGCACCAAAACCTCGGTATTGATGGTGGAATCAGAAGCACAAGAGCTACCAGAAGAGAAGATGCTCGAAGCGGTGATGTTTGGTCACACACATTGCCAACCCATCATTGACCTCATCATCGCATTCGCTGAAGAAGCAGCGAAAGAGCCATGGGATTTCAAACCCGCTCAGCAGCCTGCTGATTTGGTGAAAGGCATTAAAGACGTAGCGGAAGCTGGTCTGCGTGCTGCTTACAAAAAGACCGTGAAGCAAGAGCGCGTCGCGGCAATTGACGAAGTAAAGAAAGCAGTCAAAGAGAAGTTCGTGAATGAAACCACCAGCGAGAAAGTGGTTGGCGGCCTCCTCAAGAAACTCGAGCAAGACATTGTTCGCACCGCAATCGTGAAAGAGAAAAGCCGTATTGATGGTCGTGGTCTTGCTGATATCCGCAAGATTGACTGCCAAGTGGGCATTCTGCCACGTACACACGGTTCGGCGCTGTTCACACGCGGTGAAACCCAAGCACTCGTGGTGTTGACCCTCGGCACATCGCAAGACGAGCAGATGATTGACGCGGTCGATGGCACGTATGATGAGCGCTTCATGTTGCATTACAACTTCCCGCCATACTCAGTCGGTGAAGCAACGATGCTGCGTGCACCAGGCCGTCGTGAAATCGGTCATGGTAAACTGGCTTGGCGTGCAGTTCGCCCGCTCGTTCCAACCAAAGAGCAATTCCCATACACGCTGCGTATCGTTTCGGAGATTACCGAGTCGAACGGTTCGTCATCAATGGCGACCGTATGCGGTTCTTCGCTGGCGATGATGGATGGTGGCGTGCCGCTGTCGCGCCCAATCGCGGGTATCGCAATGGGCTTGATTCTTGAAGGTAAAGAATTCGCGGTTCTCTCTGACATTCTGGGTGATGAAGATCACTTGGGTGACATGGATTTCAAAGTGGCGGGTACCGAGCGTGGTGTCACCTCGTTGCAGATGGATATTAAAGTCCAAGGCATCACCGAGGAGATCATGAAGGTAGCGCTGACGCAGGCGAAGCAAGGCCGTACGCATATCTTGGGTGAAATGGGCAAAGCATTGACCGCGCCACGCACCGAGATGTCATCACGTGCGCCACGCATCACCACCATCAAGATCAGCAAAGACAAAATCCGTGAAGTGATTGGCTCAGGCGGTAAAGTGATTCGTGAAATCACCGAGACGACTGGTGCAAAAATCGACATCGCGGATGATGGTACCATCAACATTTTCGCAACCACCGGTGAATCGGGCAAAGCGGCACTGGAGTGGATTCAGTTCATCGTGGCAGAAGCCGAGGTGGGTCGTATCTATGACGGTAAAGTCGTGCGCATCGTTGATTTCGGTGCATTCGTGAACTTCATGGGCGGTCAAGACGGCCTCGTGCATGTGAGCGAGATGGCGGATCACCGCGTCGAGAAAGTGACCGATATGCTTTCCGAAGGTCAAAGCGTGAAAGTGAAAGTACTCGATATCGATGAGCGCGGCAAAGTCCGCCTGTCGATGAAGGTAGTGGATCAGGCAACGGGTGCTGATTTATCCGATCAGTACGAAATGTCAGGTAAGACCATGCGTCGCAAGAAACAAGGCGGCGAGTAGTCTTCACGAAAGACGAAACGAAAAGGACGCTGAAATTTCAGCGCCCTTTTTTAGGTGTATATACGGCACAAACAAAAAGGGCGCTCATTGAGCGCCCTTTCATCTCTAGAAGTAGAGAAGAAGTTATTTCTTCTTCTTAGCTACTTTCTTTTTCGACTTAACTACTTTCGAAGCCGACTTCTTAGCAACGGTCTTCTTCTTTGCAGTTTTTTTAGCAGCAGGTTTCTTAGCAGCTTTTTTCTTAACAGCCATGGTAGTCTCCATAAAAAAGTTAACAACACCTCTTCTATACGCGTGAGGTGGTTAAAATTCTATGAACGAAATGCACTAAGAACATTTTACGTATGATTTTTTTGCATGAGTGTTTTGATTCGTTGCAACGTTGCAACATAGATGTTGATGTGCACTGCGTCACAAACAACAATCACTAGTATGTGCTGTCACACAATCTTCACAAAACTATCGCAGTGATTTTGATATAATTTCTGAATGTCTGACATAACAGAAACAAGACGCACAGTTGGTGGTGCGCATTTGAGATTGTTGAGCCCCGAGGAAGCTCCAGGCATTTATCGTGCGATAGAAGAATTATCTCAAAAAGCGGGTATAGATAAATTTCCCGTTTATATTGTTGATGCGGCGAATACTGCTAATCCTTACCATAGATTTTCATGGAATCATAATGCGGCCGCGATAAATTCTAGAACAGGTTATCATTACGTTTTGGGCGAAGGCCTGATTCGCTCAATGGGTGACACAGTAGATGCCCAACACATCTCCCAAGAATTAAAAGCAGTACTCGCTCATGAAATGGGTCATATCAAATTCAAAGATTTGAACCCAAATAAATACCGTTTAATATACAGCTCTCCGTTATTGGGAGTTATGGCGGGTTTTTCTGCGATGTTTCTTTACGACATGCTTAAAGATCAGGGTAAAAAATATGAAGCAGAAGGTAAAACTCCCGAAGAAGTTCGTGCGGCGCAGTTAAAAGAACTAGAATCTCATACACAAAAGTCTGATGATGATCCTGTCTTCATAGATGCGATAAAGACGTTCGCTAGATATACCATTGCAGGGTTTTTAGGCGGTGCTGCGGGATTGGGTGTCTTTAGGCATTTGAGTCATGGAAAAGAATATCGTTGCGATAGATTCTCTGCAGAGTTGCTTGGAGATGGTAAACCAATGGCAAATGCGTTGCAAATGTTGCGTAAAGGGTTCCAAAAAGACCCTGCTTGGACTGCTGATACTCAAGCAGCATTCAAAAAAGCAGGTGAAGAAAGAGATCCCTATATTAAACTGCTATCCAAATTTACGCATCCAGAACAGAGCGAGCGTGTGAAGCGTGCTGAGGCTTGGACGCGCTAAAATTATTTCGAAGAATTTTTCTTCAGCAACTCAGCAATCAAGAATGCAAGCTCAAGCGACTGCGACGCATTGAGGCGCGGATCGCAATGAGTGTGATAGCGATTGGATAAATCGAGTTCGCTGATTGCTTGCGCACCACCCAAACATTCGGTGACGTCCTGTCCCGTCATTTCGAAATGCACGCCCGAACCATGTGTACCTTCACCCGCATGAATCGCGAAGAACTTGCGCACCTCGCCAAGAATGTCAGTGAACTTGCGCGTTTTATAACCGTTCGGTGATTTGATGGTGTTGCCATGCATGGGGTCACACGACCAAACAACATTGCGGCCTTCTTCTTTCAATGCGCGCACGAGTGGCGGAAGTTTTTCCTCGACCTTGCCGCTACCCATGCGTGAAATAAGCGTGAGGCGACCAGATTCATTATTCGGATTGAGCGTGTCGCACACTTTCAACAAATCATCACGCGTCATGCTTGGGCCAACTTTACAACCAATCGGGTTGGCAACGCCGCGCAGGAATTCCACATGCGCCTCGTTTGGGTCGCGGGTGCGATCCCCAATCCACAGCATGTGCGCAGAACCCACATAATGTTCGCCCGTGTCTTTATCGCGGCGCGTAAGACCCGCTTCATAGCCGAGCAATAATGCTTCATGCGATGTATAGAAACGCGCTTCGGAAAGTTCTTCGCTGGTGTCGAGTTGCAAACCCGTTGCGGTAATGAAGTCGAGGCAGTCATTGATGCGTTGCACAACGTCCGCGAAGTGACGACCTTGCGGTGAGCCAGAAACGAAATCCGCATTCCATTTCGAAACGCGATTGAGCGCTGCATAACCCGAACGCGCCAACGAGCGCAGGAAGTTCAAAGTTGCTGCTGATTGATAATAGACTTGCAATAAACGCTCAGGGTCCGCCACGCGCTGCGCAGCGTCGAACTCCATGCCGTTGACCATGTCGCCACGGTAGCTTGGCAGCTTTTGTCCGTTTTTGCTTTCCGTACCTTCCGAGCGCGGTTTGGAGAACTGCCCCGCAATGCGCCCCACTTTAATAACGGGCGAGCCCGCGCCATACATCAGCGCGATGGTCATTTGAATCAGCACGCGGAAGAAGTTGTTGAGGTTCTTTTCCGAGAACTCCGCGAACGACTCGGCGCAATCACCACCTTGCAGCAGGAACGCGCGACCATCGACCGCGAAGGAAAGCTCTTTCTTCAAGCGGCGAATTTCCTCCAGCGAGACGAGCGGCGGCACCGTCATCAGCTGCTTTTCAACACGCGCCAGCGCATCCGCGTCCTTATAGTCGGGCTGCTGCTTGATAGGCTTGGCTCTCCAGCTATCAATGCTCCATGCCTCGGGCATGCTCGTTTCTATTTTTTCGACCTTGGCCATATGCTCCACCTCGTCATTGCGAGGAGCGTTAGCGACGTGGCAATCCAGTCTGGATTGCTTCGCTGTGCTCGCAATGACATTAAAAACTTGCGCCCTAGGCCCCATTCGCCTAGGAAATGTGCGGTATTATGTAGGGTTAAGGGGTTGAAATGTCCAGTCCAATTGATGCAGAACATACGATAGCCTTCGCGGGCGTGGAAGGGGCGAATGCCGATTTGGCCTGCCGCCAAAACTACCCCTATATGCAGACCATGGCGCTAAGTTCCTTCGAGGAAGCCTTCGCAGCCGTAGAAGCGGGCACGGCGAAATACGCCATGATTCCGATTGAAAACAGCCAAGCGGGTAGGGTGGCGGAGATTCATAATATTCTGCCGCGCACCAATCTCAGCATCGTGGCCGAGCATATCCAGAAGGTCGAGCACCATTTATATGGCGTCAAAGGCGCAACGGCAGATGGCGTGACGGATGTATACAGCCACCACCAAGGCCTCCTCCAGTGCCGCAAATACATTGGCGAGCATAAACTCAAAACCCATATTCATGATAATACGGCAACGGCCGCGAAAGACGTGGCCGCGTGGGGCGACAAAACCAAAGCGGCCATTTGCTCCGAACTCGCGGGTGGTTTGTATGGGCTGGAACGCCTCGCCGAAAAAATCAACGACGCGGAAGATAACGAGACCGTCTTCATCGTCATGGCGAAAGAACCTGCCGACCCCAACCCCGAAGACGGCATGGTGCTGACCAGTTTATTTTTCACCCTGCGTAACATTCCTGCGGCGCTGTATAAAAGCCTCGGCGGTTTCGCCACCAACCACGTGAATATGATTAAGCTCGAAAGCTATATTCGTGGCGGCGCAAACCAGAACGCGCAATTCTTCATGACATTCGAGGGCCATCCGCGCCAAAAGCACGTGCAACTCGCCATCGAAGAACTCGGCTTTTTTACGCACAAGGTAAATGTATTGGGCGTCTATCCGGCGGATAGAGAGAGATATAGGTAGGGTTCATGGGTTGGAAAGGCGCAGTCAGAACTATACAAGCTGATATGCGAAGAGCAGCTAGAGAGACTGAACGCGCGCGCAAGCAAGATCTAAAAATTCAGCAACTACAAGAAGCACAGAATGCTGTTGAGGCGTTCGAAAAATATTTAAACAAAATCGCTGGGTTTCATAAAGCACGGTCGCTTAATCCTATTCAATGGCAAGACATTGCTGAAAGACTTGCTCCTCAAGAACCAAAAAAGTCTAATCGCAACGAAGAAAAAGCAAAGCACGTTTACGAAACATTTAGGCCAAATCTACTGCATAAGTTATTCAAATCAGAAGAGAAGAAACGAGATGTTCTCAAGAAAAAGATTGATGTTGCGGTACTGCAAGACCAAGAAATTTATCAAAATGAACTGTCTGATTATCAGTTGGAATATGAGAAATGGAATAGGCAAAAACAGTTGGCTAAACGTGTGATTGCACAGGAACCGCAATCGTACATTGATGCCATAAAGGAGTTTAATGTTTTCTCAGACATAGAAAATTTGGGGGTAGGGGTTAAATTTTTTGTCGATACACTCGGAAATATTACCGCCGACTTAAATGTTCAGAGTGAGGATATCATACCTAAAGAAAAATACAGCTTACGCTCAAGTGGAACTTTATCAGTTAAGGATATGCCAAAGAGTGAGTTTTATACGTTGTATCAAGATTACGTTTGTAGTGCTGTTATGCGGGTGGCTTCTGAACTATTTATGTTGGTGCCGATTCAAAGGTGTATTGTTAATGCAAAAGATAACCTCCTAAATGGCAAGACAGGGCACATTGAAGAACAAACTATTCTCTCTGTTTTAATCCCTCAAGAAACATTGAAAACACTTAATTTGAGCAACCTAGATCCTTCAGACTCTATGAAAAATTTTCTTCATAGCATGAAGTTTAAGAAAACCGCTGGATTTGAGTTGGTTGAGCCGTTGCTTTTCGATGATATGAAGCTATCTTAGAATCTACTTCTTATCAAACAACTTCAAATATTCCCCATAGCCCACCCACTTTGTCATTCCTGCGCAGGCAGGAATCTCTTTAGAGTCTTGCGCAAGAGGTGAGGGAGATTCCCGCCTACGCGGGAATGACGGTTACTTATCAAACAATCCCAAATATTCCCCATAACCCTCAAGCGCCAATTGCTCCTTCGGTACGAAGCGTAGGGATGCGCTGTTGATGCAATAGCGGTGGCCGCCTTTTTCCTTGGGGCCGTCATTGAACACGTGGCCAAGGTGTGAGTCACTCGCCGCCGAGCGCACTTCCACTCGCTCCATACCATGGCTGCCATCGACCTTCTTGGCGATGATGCTCTCATCAATCGGCTTGCTGAAGCTCGGCCAGCCGGTGCCGCTATCGAACTTATCGGTGCTGCTGAAGAGCGGCTTGCCCGTGTAGATATCGACGTAGATGCCTTCCTCGTGATTATCCCAATATTCGTTCTGGAACGGTCTTTCGGTGCCGTTTTCCTTGGTAACGTAATGTTGCATGTCGGTGACTTGGGGTTTGTCCTTGGCGTTGGCGCTCATGGCGGCTCCTATTACAATGGTGCAAATAACGGCGGAAATGCG
>JBMOEL010000071.1:0-9403 GCA_049314715.1 Rickettsiales bacterium | reverse complement strand
ACGCGGGCGGAAGCGAAGTGATGAGGTTAGAAGCGCTTTATAGCCACGCTCAACCGCAATAATCCAGCCTTCGATTTTCTTGCTCCATTTCGGCGCATCATGCTGTGGTTTGAGCAGCCGAGAGCACATCATCGGCGACAACGTCAACGCCGTAAGGCCTGAAATAATCACCGCACCTGCCAAGGTAATGGCGAACTCAACGAAGAGTTGCCCCGTGCGCCCTGGGGTGAGCGCGACGGGCACGAATACGGTAGCAAGCGTCAACGTCATGGCGACGACGGCAAAGCCAATCTCGCGCATACCTTTTACGGCGGCGTGAATCGCATCCATCCCCTCTTCGATATGGCGATAGATATTTTCGAGCACGACAATCGCATCATCCACCACCAGACCAATCGCAATCACCATGGCAAGCAGCGTGAGGGTGTTGATGGAGAAGCCCAACGTATACATGATGAACAGCGTTCCCACTAGCGAGATAGGAATCGTGACTAGCGGAATGAGGGTGGCGCGCATGGTGCGCAGGAAGAAAAAGATGGTGAGTACGACGAGTAGCACCGCCTCCATGATTGTTTTGAACACGTTCTTGATGGATTGGTCGATGAATACCGAGGAGTCATAGGCAATGCTCAGCGTCATACCTTCAGGTAGGTTTTTTTGAATGCGCGGCAGTTCTTTACGAATCGCCGCTGAAATCTCAAGTGGGTTGGCGATGGATTGTTTGACCACACCCAGCGCGATGGAGGGCTTGCTATTAAAGCGCGCGATGGAGCGTTCTTCTTCGGGGCCGTAAGCCACGCGCGCTACGTCCTTCATGCGTACCAAATGCCCTGCCTCGGTTTCGCGCAAAATCACGTCACCAAATTGTTCGGGCGTATTCAAATCCGTTTGCGAGACGACGGTGAACTCACGCTGGCTCGATTCAATTCTCCCTGCGGGAATCTCGACGTTCTGGGCGCGAAGTGCGTTCTCAACATCTTGGGTGGTGAGGTTGTAGCCCGCTAAACGCTCACGATCGACCCAGATGCGCATCGAATAGCGACGCTCGGCAAACAGAATCACGTTCGCAACACCTGGTAGGGTTTGCACACGGTCTTGAACGATTAAGTCCGCCGCTTCGGAAATATCGAGTGGGCTGTGGGTGTCGCTATTGAGCGCCATCCAGATGATGGGCTGCGCGTCGGCTTCGACTTTTGCAACGATCGGCTCGTCTACCTCTTCGGGCAGCAAGTCACGCGCGCGCGCCACGCGATCACGCACGTCGCTTGCTGCTGCGTCTGCGTCGCGACTTAAGCGAAATTGCACGGTGATTTGTGATTTTTCAGAACGGGAAATGGATTTGATGAAGTCAATGCCTTCGATACCCGAAAGTGAATCTTCAAGCGGTTTGGTGACTTGCGATTCGATAATCTTTGCCGAAGCGCCGAGATAGTTGGTTTCGACCGTAACGACCGGCACGTCGATATTAGGATATTCGCGAATGGTCAGGCGGTCATAGCTGACGATACCGAGCAGAATAATGATGAAATTCATCACCATCGAAAATACAGGACGCTGGATGCATATTTCCGAGATTTTCACGGATTATTCCTTTTGAGGGGCGGCGGGTTTCTCTTCTTTTGGCTTGCCTGCATGTGGCGTCTGCTCAGCACGTCTGACGGGCGCGCCCTCGCGCAGTTTGATTTGGCCACTGGTCACCACCGCATCACCCGCTGCAAGACCTTGGGTGATTTCCACTTGCCCATCTTTGCGAATACCAAGCGTTACGGGAACCAGTGTGACGGTGTTGTCCTCTTTAATTTTGAATACGAACTTATCATTGCCTTGCGGCACAATCGCATTTTCAGGAATCAACAAAGCACTATCTTTCTTTTCAACCAGCAGTGATACGCGCGCGAAAAAACCTGGTTTCAAAATATACTCAGGATTAGCAATCGTTGCGCGCAAAGCAACGGCGCGGCCATTTACGTCAATCTGCGGGTCGATGGCGAATACGTCGCCTGTAAAGGTTTTACCCGGAACGGCTTCAACGGTGATATCAATCGTCTGCCCTGCTCTCAGCTGGCGTGATTGATTCTCGGGGATGTTGAAATCCACCTTCATGGGGTCGTAGCTCACGAAGTTGGCAAGGTCTTGGCCGACATTCACGAAATCCCCCGGGCTGATTTTACGCAACCCCACCGTGCCATCGAACGGCGCGCTGATGGTGGCATAGTCTAGTCGTGTAAGCGCCAAATCGTAATTCGCTTGCGCGACGCCAAGATTAGCTTGCGCTTCGTCAAAACGTTGGCGAGTCGATGCGCCCGTTTTAGAAAGTTTCTGGAAGCGTTCGAAATTGAGTTTGGCGAGTTGCAAATTAGCGGATGCTTGCTTTACCTCGGCATTATAGACGCGATCATCAATCTTAAAAAGCGGCGTTCCTTTAGTGAGCAATGCGCCTTCGGTAAAGAGAATTTCGGTAATGCGGCCAGCAAGCTCTGGGCGCAAGGTGACCGACTCATTAGCGCGCAAGGTGCCGACGCTTTCAATCGTCACATCGAGTGGTTGGGGGGTGACATCATACGCCTCGACCGCCATGGCGAAACCGCCTTGCTGCGCAGCCGGTGTCATGAAGTATCCGTAGCCCCAATAAGCGCCATAAGCCAATGCGCCAATGCCCACTAAAAGTATGAGCTTATTCCTCATCATGATGTCTGCTCCATGTTTTGGTCCATTTACTAGGCAAAACCTGCCCTTGCCAAGCTGCAAATCATTCAAAACACGCTGTTTCCTGATTGATACAGGCAGTGTGGTAAATACTCATTAGACCCTCATCATTCAACTTATGCTTGCATTCGTACAGAGTTCTTACCATCGTGCGGGTTCATGAAGCCCCTCATTCTCATTGTTGAAGACGAACCCACGCAGCGCTTTGCGTTTAGTCATTTATGCGAACATCTGGGCTATGACACGGTCGAGGCGCTTAATGGGCAAGAGGCGCTCGCCTTGATTAAAGACGATGCGAACCAGCAAGTCGCGCTGGTGCTGACCGACCTGAATATGCCGATTATGGATGGTAAAGCGCTGATTATTGCCGCCAAAGAATTGCGCCCTAATCTGCCGATGATTGTCGTGACCTCTAGTACCGATACGGATAACGCAGTCCAATGCGTACGTACGGGCGCTTATGACTTTATCACCAAGCCGATTAATGCAGAACGCCTGCGTATCTCGATTGAACATGCGCTGCGCACTTGCACGCTGACGGCAGAAGTATCGCGCCTGACGCGCGAAACGTCAGGCACATTTCGTTTCGAGGATTTGATTGGTCATGCGGGCGGCCTTAAACAGGCTGTGACGACGGGGCGCAAAATCGCCGCTTCCGACCTACCCGTGCTAATTACGGGTGAAAGTGGTGTGGGTAAGGAAGCCTTTGCGCGCGCTATTCACGGTGAAAGCAAGCGTGCAGGCAAGCCATTCATTGCTATTAACTGCGGCGCGATTCCCGCCAATTTGGCGGAAAGCGTGCTGTTCGGTCACGAAAAAGGCGCATTTACCGGTGCCGTGGCTAAAGCCATCGGTAAATTCCGCGAGGCGCAAGGCGGCACCCTCTTTCTCGACGAGATTGGTGAATTGCCGCACGATACACAGGTCAAGTTGCTGCGCGCCTTACAATCGAAGGAGATTGAGCCTGTCGGCGCAGGCAAACCCGTTATGGTGGATGTGCGCATTATCTCTGCCACACACCGCGATTTGACCTCGCACGTCAAAGAAGGGCGCTTCCGCGAGGATTTGTTTTATCGCTTAAATGTATTGCCGCTGCATTTACCCGCACTACGGGAACGCAAGGGAGATATTTTACCCCTCGTGCAGTATTTCACCGAACGTATGATGGCGCGTGAAGGTATCCCCCCTCGCACGTTAGATGCTGATGCCGAGCAGTTGCTTAAAGAACATGAATGGGTTGGTAACGTACGTGAATTGGAAAACTGCATTTCCCGCGCACTGTTACTAAGTAGCGGTGCCTCCATATCACGCAGTGAACTAGAAGGATTCTTGAATCCAAAGGGCGATGTGACAGCACACGTAGCAGAGGGTGCGGTTTCGCTCACACGTAGCGATGGATCGCGCAAAACCATGCGTGAAATTGAGGATGAAGTCATTATGCACACGCTCACGCATTATGGCGATTCCGTCCCCAAAGCCGCAGCTACACTGGAAGTTGGCCAATCGACGCTGTACCGTAAGCTTAGTGATAAGAAGGCTTGTTAGCCCATATATTGCACCGCACACTAACCCATAAGTTCCGCTAGCCAAAGCGTGGCATGCTCATTATGGTGCGTCCACCTTTTTCAACGGCAACAGGAAGTTACGTAATCTTATGGCTGGCGCAGACGTTCAAGAATTCAAGGTATTTGGTTTAAAAATGTGGCAGCAGGTCGTTATTGGCTTGGCGCTTGGTATTATCACAGGATTTGCACTTGGTGAGGATGCAGCACCCCTCAAAACTATGGGTACTATTTTTATCGACCTTATCAAAATGGTGGTCGTACCTTTGATTTTTCTGGCGCTTGTCTCAGGTATAACCAGCATGGGTGATGGTGCGAATTTCAAACGCGTGGGTCTTAAAGGGCTTGGCGCGTATCTTTCCACGGCGCTATTTGCAGTAATTATCGGCCTTTCTGCGGGGATTCTATTTGAACCTGGCAAAGGCCTGCATGTAAACATCGAGGAATTCGCGGGTAATGTTCCCGCCGCTGCCACCGACGCACCACCACCCACCGTGGTTGATTTTTTACTTCATCTGATTCCGACCAATATCTTTGAATCCTTCGCAGAAGGACATTTACTCCAAGTCATCGTATTCTCGGTGCTATTCGGCGTTGTGATGAATATGATGGGCGAGAAAGCCGCACGCCCGCGTGAAATCATTCACGATTTTGCGCAAGTGATTTTCAAGATGATTGAATATATCGTGCGTCTTGCCCCCCTTGCTGTGTTTGGGTTTATGGCATGGTCGGTGGGTACGCAGGGAATGGAGATTGTGAAGATTCTGATCAATCTCGTGGCTGCAGTGTTAGCTGCCTGTGCCTTTCAGTATGCATTATTTGGTATATTGATTGCGATATTCACGCGCCTTAATCCTATTTATTTTTATAAAAAGTTAGCTGCAACTCAGCTGATGGCGTTTTCAACTTCTAGCTCGAAAGCGACCCTCACCACCGCGATGCGTGAGGTGCAGACCAAGCTAGGCGTTTCCGAACAAAGTGCACATTTCTTGCTACCCCTTGGCGCCTGTATCAACATGGATGGTACAGCCATTTACCTCGGCATTTGTGCCTTGTTCTTTGCACAGCTTTTTGGCGTAGATTTGACGATGGCTGATTACGCGGTTCTGCTACTAACCTGTACGCTTGGATCGATTGGCGCAGCGGGCATACCATCTGGTTCGATTATCTTCATGGGTATGGTGCTTCATTCCGTTGGTCTGCCGATTGAGGGGATTGGCTTGTTACTTGGCGTTGATCGCGTGCTCGATATGGTGCGCACGACCATCAACATTACTGGTGATTGCGCGATTACGTTAATGGTCGATCATACGGAAGGCACGCTCAACGAAACCGTCTACTATAAGAAAGATTAAGCTGTGCTTGATGTCATGCTGCTTGACCACCCACTATGGATGTGGGGTGCGTTTTTTGTTCTAGTATCTATATTGCTGGCGTTTGACCTTGGCGTTCTTAATCGCAAACAACGCGTGCTAAGTGTTGGGCAAGCACTGAAACTTAGCCTTTTCTATATTATTCTTGGCCTGTCATTCTCGATGTGGGTATTTGAGAATCTTGGTGAGCAAGCGGGTTATGAATATCTCAGCGGTTATCTGATTGAGAAAACCCTGAGCCTCGATAATATCTTCGTGTTCGTGCTTATTTTTACGCATTTTCAAGTGCCGCAGGAATATCAGCACCGCGTATTGTTTTGGGGAATTTTAGGTGCGATTATCCTGCGTGGCGCCTTTATTGTGGCGGGCACTCAGCTCATCACCCATTTTGATTGGATGATGTATATACTCGGCGCATTCCTCATTTATACGGGCATTAAAATGCTGCTCGCTGCCGACGCAGAGCCCGATATCGAAAACAATAAAATGATTCGCTTTTTTAGTCGCCGCTTCCGTGTGACGCCAACCTATGAGGGCAATCGCTTTTTTGTGCGTAAAGACGGTGTGTTGTGGTTTACACCACTCTTTCTTGTGTTGATTGTCATTGACGTGGCAGACGTGGTATTTGCTGTGGATTCTATCCCAGCGATTTTTGCGATTACGCAGGATACGTTCGTGGTGTTCACGAGTAATATCTTCGCGATTCTTGGCCTGCGTGCCTTGTATTTTGCACTTGCGGCGATGATGCATCGTTTCGAATATCTGAAATACGGCTTGTCGCTCGTACTAGTCTTTATTGGTGGCAAGATGGTGATTAATCACCATGTGGAATTCAAGCTCATTCAGGTTGAATATTCGCTGCTATTTACCGTGGTGGTGATTGGATTATCCGTCATTTTTTCATTGTTCAAAACCCGTACTTCTACTAAGTAATCTCCATGCAATTTCCTATCCGATTCCTCGACAAGGTTCCAAAATTCGATTTCATCGGCAACCGTTGGTATGGGTTCATTTTTACAATTTTAGGCATGCTCATCACGGTGGGCTCACTCTATACGCAGGGCCTGAATTTCGGCATTGATTTCACTGGCGGTGTGGTCATGGAAATTCGCACGGAGCAAAAGGCGGATATTGCCAAGCTCCGCCAGATTATCAGTACTGCCCCTACGGGTGAGGCGATGCTTCAAGAAATTGGCGGTGGCAATGATGTGATGGTGCGACTTGCGCCACAAAAAGGTATGGAGCAAAGCAAAACTGCCGATGAGGTGCGTACACTCATTACCAAAAACTACGGCGAGAAGGTGGAGTTCCTTCGTGTCGATTATGTTGGCCCGCAAGTGGGTGATGAGTTGATTGAAGGTAGTATTATCGCGATTTGCGCTGCACTCACCATGATGATGCTTTACCTTTGGTTCCGTTTCGAGTGGCAATTTGGCGTGGGCGGTATTCTTGCCTTGATGCATGACACAGTGATGATGATTGGCTTCTTCTCGGTCACCCAGATTGAATTCAACCTAACTTCGGTGGCGGCTATGCTAACGGTTATTGGTTATTCCATTAACGACTCTGTGGTGATTTATGATCGCGTGCGTGAGAATCTGCGCAAATATAAAACGCTGGTGCTGAATCAACTGCTCAACCAATCCATCAACGAAACCTTGTCGCGCACCATTCTTACGGGCGGTACGGTATTGTTGGCGCTTGTCGGTCTGGTCACATTAGGTGGCGACGTGCTGTTTGGCTTTAGCGCGGCGATGATCTTCGGCGTGGTGGTTGGCACTTACTCCTCGGTCTATGTATCGGCAACGCTACTGATTTACATGAATCTACGCCGCGAAGAAGCTGTGCGGCTTTAGCATAGCTACTATGCAATGCTTGCAGATTGACCTCTGAAATAGTTCGACTACAAGAGAGCTTCATTAGGGAGTTTTATATGCTGCGTAAATTGTTATTCATCGCCGTTGCACTCACCCTTACTGCCTGCGGCAGCAAATATCCCTACCCGCCTAATTATGTATCACCCGATACGGTGAGCGCGCGGACTATTCCCGCACCACCTGCAGCTTACTCGAAAGAATGGTATCGCGATGTGGATGCGGTGATTGCATCACAGCAAAATATCACGCCTGATACGATTGCTAAAATCAAAGCCGAAAAGCCAGTGCTGCCAGAAATGCTCGCGACCAGCGTATTAGGTTCGAATGTAACTGAGGCACGCTATCCCGCATTGTTTGAGTTGTTGAAACGTACGGGTTCGGATAGCTGGCGTATTAGTGATACGACTAAAGATTATTGGGGCACTACCCGCCCCTACCTCATGGATAAACGCGTGCGTTTATATGCTGAGTCGATTACCAGCAATGCGTATCCGAGTGGGCATACCACCACTAACTTTGTATGGGCGCAGGTGCTTTCTGACCTCGTACCAAGCGCGCGCGAAGCGCTTTACGCCCGTGCGTTGGAAGTGGCGCAGCACCGCATGATGGGTGGCGTACATTACCCGCATGACTTACAAGGCGGGCAGTTATTGGCAGGTGAAATCGTGGCAAAAATGAAAACGATTCCGCAATTCCAGCAGGATTTTGCGAAGGCACAAGCGGAACTGCGTGCACACCCTATTCAATACAAAAAGTCGTGCTGCTGCAAGGGTCACTGCAAGCGTAAGCGCTAAGCGGCTGCTTCGCCTGCAGAGTTCTTGAGTAGACCTTCTGCTTTTTGGAGCTTCTCTAAACCGCGGGTGAGTTCTGCCACGTCGTTACAAATGCTCATGCGCACATGCCAGTCGGTTAGCCCTGCGGGGGACTCTGGTGCAAAAAACGGTGTGCCCTGTACGGGACAAACACCTGCAACAAACACTAAATAGCGCATCAGATCGGCGGGCACATCCAGCGTGAATCCACCAGATTTGCGCTGTAAATTACTCATCACTTCTGGGCTTTCTTGAGCGGCTTCGGTACGTAGTGCTTCCATTGGCACGAACTTGCCTTTGAGTTTGGAAAAATCAATCCACGCATAAATAGTGCCTTGTGGTGGCAACATGCTTGCATATTGCAACTTGGCGATACCATTCATGACAATAGCTCGTTTTTCTTTGAGTACAGCCACCGTTCTGGTGATGAACTCATCGCCAAAACAGAGTGCCGCCTGCACTTCAAGCTGGGTGGTCGAGGAAATTCCCCCGCCTTTGGATTCATTGTAGTTTTGCAAGCTCACGAGCATATCGTTATTGCGCGTGACTAGCCAACCCACGCGCGAGCCTGCCATACCATATTCCTTCGAAGCGGTACGGAATGTCGCGATACGACCCGCAGCGAAAAGTTCTTTTTCAACGGCGCCGCGTTGTAAGACGGCTTTAATGTCATAAGGTTCGCGGTCGAACACGAGCTTGCCATACGGGTCATCAAACGCCACGATGGTTGTTTTCGTTTCATTCTTGATCACCGCTAATACGGCTTCACGTTCTTCAGGCGAATAATTCGCACCTGTGGGGTTTGAAGGCGCATTGATGAGAATCACTTCAGGATTGGGGAATTGTTTGAGCGATTCACTCAGTTCTTTTGCCGACATGAGGCCGCGCCCATGCGTATCCACTTCAATAATCCGCGCGCCATGGGGAAACATATCATAGTTCGTGGGCCATGCAGGTGCGGCAAACATGACCACAGGTTTGTTTTTACCTGCGAGATAGGCAAATGCACCGGTGAGTGCGCCCTTGCCACCATTGCCACAGCGTACATGCGAAGCATCCACCTCCAGCCCCGT
>JBMOEL010000070.1:0-9569 GCA_049314715.1 Rickettsiales bacterium | reverse complement strand
AATAACGGTATATTTTCCCAAACTGTCATCAAACTGTCATATAGAAATGGTAGGTTTGGGGTATGGTAAGTCAGGCAGAAATTGAAGAAGCAGAACGTCGTCAAATTCGAGACACGCAGATAGCGGACGATATTGCTGAAGAAAACGCCAGTAAAAATTTTTTTGAAGAGTTTTTTAAACTCCTATTTGATGCGTTCAGTTCATTCTTATCTGATTTATCAAAAGAAGAAGATCCTTACCTCAACGTAGAAACAGAAGATCGTAATGAAGTTGATCGACGTGCTGCTGAAGATCAACAGCGCTATGGTGATCAACGTGCACGTGTCATAGAGCGTTTTACACCTTCTCAGATTACTGCTGATACGGCAGAGTTATATAGTATGCGTCAAGAGTATGAACGCCGTTATGGCGGGCGCGTTGAAGCAGTTTCACCAGTACGTGATGGCGAAGTCAATTCATTGAGAGGAATGCGTTTTCATCCTATTCATCGTGAAGATCGGATGCATGAAGGTGTGGATATGGTTGGTGATCCAGATATTCGTGCTGCGATGCCAGGGATTGTAGTCTACACTGGTTGGCGAGGTGGGTATGGAAATACCATCGAAATCATGGATATTTACGGCGTAAGACATCGCTACGCACATTTAGCGGATATAGAAGTTGCAGTTGGTAACAGAATCGAAATCAATCAAGAAATAGGTACCATGGGCATGACGGGCGGAGCTACGGGTGTACATTTGCATTATGAGCAAATTGATGCAAATGGTCGGCGTCGTGATCCCATTGTGCAAGCCGAAAGCATCAATCGTCGTGGCGCATTGCCTGAGACGCACCAGCACGCTCATGATGAGCATAGTGAGTCTGAAGAGAGAGAAGTATTGGTTGTGCCTCCACGCACTCCGGGTGTGCCTAATCAACTCGCTAGAGGCTAATCCCCCCTTGTTCACTTTGAATTTTATTCTATAGTCATACTCGCACTCGTTGCGAGTATCCATCTGGATTCTCGGAACAAGTCCGAGAATGACTATTAGAAAAACGGAAACGCCATGATACCACGCTATTCACGCCCCGAGATGGTTGCGATATGGGACCCATCCACCAAATTTCAAATCTGGTTCGACATTGAGGCGCACGCGGCGGATGCGATGGCGGAGCTGGGGGTGATTCCAAAATCAGCCGCCAAAAAAATCTGGGCGAAGGCACCCAAAAAATACGACGCAAAAGCCATTGCGCGCATTGACGCGATTGAAGCCGTCACTAAACACGACGTGATTGCATTCCTGACCTATGTTTCCGAACAAGTAGGTGATGAAGCACGCTTCCTGCACCAAGGTATGACGAGTTCCGATGTGCTCGATACCTGTTTCTCTGTGCAGCTTACGCGTGCGAGTGACCTGCTACTGGCGGGGTTGGACAGGGTGTTGGCCGCGCTCAAGAAGCGTGCGTATGAAACTAAGAATATTCCGGCCATGGGTCGCAGCCACGGCATTCACGCTGAGCCCGTGACGATGGGGCTGAAATTCGCACGATTTTATGCAGAATTTGAGCGTAATAAAAAGCGCCTGATTGCTGCGCGTGAGGAAGTTGCGGTGTGCGCTATTTCCGGCGCTGTGGGAACCTTCGCTAATATCAATCCCAAGGTGGAAGCGCATGTGGCGAAGGAGCTGGGACTCAAAATCGAGCCGATTTCGACGCAAGTGATTCCGCGTGATCGTTATGCAGCCTATTTCGCGACGCTTGGTGTTATCGCCTCATCGATTGAGAATATTGCGACGGAAATTCGCCATTTACAACGCACCGAAGTGCTGGAGGCGGAGGAGTTTTTCAGCAAAGGTCAAAAAGGCTCCTCGGCCATGCCGCATAAACGTAACCCTGTGCTGTCGGAAAATCTGTGTGGCCTTGCGCGCATTGTGCGCATGGCGGTGATTCCCGCGATGGAAAATGTCGCCCTTTGGCATGAGCGTGATATTTCGCACAGCTCTGTTGAGCGGATGATTGGGCCCGATGCAACCGTGACGTTGGATTTTGCGCTTCACCGCCTTGCGGGGCTTGTGGAAAACTTGGTGGTTTATCCTGAACGACTATCCAAAAATCTTAACCAGATGGGCGGATTAGTTTTCTCTCAGCGTATTCTTCTTGCTTTGACACAGAAAGGTGTGAGCCGCGAAAATTCTTATACGCTTGTTCAGCGTAATGCGATGAAGGTGTGGGAGCAGGGGAAGGATTTCTTGACCGAACTAAAGGCCGATAAAGAGGTACGCAAGGCCCTTTCAGCCAAAGAACTCGAAGCGCTATTTGATATCACCTATCACACTAAACACGTGGACGAAATTTTCGCACGGGTGTTTGGCCGAGCGAAGCGTTAATCACCGCCTCTTTTTTCTCGTTATAACGTACAATGCGATAGACGATATACGCGCCGAGCATTTTACTGGCGATGGATGTCAGCATCGTGCTGTAGCTGAAGATTCCGGGTACAATCATATTTGCGCCCATCAGGAATACTGCCGTATCGACGGGTGCTGAAACCGCACTGGAAATAAGTACGCGTGTGGAGAATTTCTTTTTGGTAAAACTATAGACGCACCAATCCACAAATTCGCTGATAGCAAAGGCAAGGCCGCTATATATCGCGATTTCGGGCCCAGCCATTTTATAGGAAATAATGACACCAACAGTGAGCGGAATGAACACGAGATTACCAATATCGCGCTGTACGAAATCACGAAACACCAGCACCAGCCCTGTGATAATCGCAAAGGGGGCCCATTGCCCGCCGTCTGGCATAGGCACGGTTGGCACATGTGCAAAGGACCAGTTGACGATGGGGATAATCGCCACGTACACATAAGCCCATGGTGAGCGCAGTATTTTTGTAAGGTTTCGTAGTATGGCATTCATATTAGACCGTAGGCTAGAATCAGATTCATTGCCTGTCACGCAACTTTCGCTGTGCGAGGTGCGTTTAATGAACAACAAAATGTTTCCGTGGCTTTTACTTATCCCTAAGCGTGCAGGTGCGAGTGAGTGGATAGACTTAAGTCGCGAAGATCAGCACCAGCTTTCGGATGAAATTGCCATTGTTTCACATTTATTTCAGGCGCTCGTGACGCCTGATAAGCTGAATATTGCGGCGCTCGGTAATCAAGTGTCGCAACTACATGTGCACCTGATTGCCCGTTATAAAGGGGATAAAGCGTGGCCGAACCCTGTCTGGGGCAGCGAGAGTATTGAATACAGTGAAGAAGAATCACGCCGATTCATTTATGATCTTAAAACCGCTATCGACAGTGTTCAGGCGGCTTGACAGGCGATAAGAAATGGCTAGTGTCGCGCCTCGCTGCAGCGTGGCTCGGTAGCTCAGTGGTAGAGCAGGGGAATCATAATCCCTTGGTCGGGTGTTCAAATCACCCTCGAGCCACCAATTGCATCCTTACGTCTTCTCACCTATATAGCTCACATTCACTGGGGAGACTTTCATGTCCAACAAAACAGCTATCGTTACGGGTTCCACCTCTGGCATTGGTTTGGGTATTGCCCATGCGCTTGCTGGGGCGGGCTATAATATTGTGTTCAACGGTTTTGGCGATAAGGCTGAAATTACCAAACTCGTGCAGGAAACTGCTACAAAGTTTGGCGTGAAGACGGACTATTCGGCAGCGGATATGAGTAAGCCCGCAGAGATTGTAGCCATGGTAACGGATGCAGAAAAGAAATTCGGTTCGGTGGATGTGTTGGTCAATAACGCAGGTATTCAACACACTGCGCCGGTTGAAGAATTCCCCGCCGAGAAGTGGGACGCGATTATCGCGATCAATTTAAGTGCAGCATTTCACGCAACCAAGGCTGCATTGCTGGGCATGAAAACGCGCAAGTGGGGGCGTATTATCAATATCGCTTCGGCACATGGTTTGGTAGCTTCCGCCAATAAAGCAGCTTATGTTGCAGCGAAGCATGGTATTGTTGGGTTTACCAAAGTCGTGGCGCTCGAGAATGCACAGATAGGCATCACGTGTAATGCAATTTGCCCAGGTTGGGTGCTCACGCCGCTCGTGCAAAAACAAATTGAAGATAAGTCGAAGGCCAATAACTGCACGATTGAAAAAGCGACCGAAGAGCTGTTGGAAGCAAAAGAGCCGAGCATGAAGTTCTCAACGCCAGAACAGCTTGGTGCGCTGGCTGTGTTCCTATGTTCGGAGGGTGGTGCAAATATGACGGGCACGAGCCTCAGTCACGATGGTGGCTGGACGGCGCAGTGATGGCCGCTAAGAAAATAAAACCTAAAAAACTCAATCTCGCACTACAAGGTGGTGGGGCGCATGGCGCCTATACATGGGGTGTGCTCGATAGATTGCTCGATGAGAAAGATATCGAGTTTGTTGGCATCAGCGGTACTTCTGCGGGTGCGATGAATGCGGTGGTGATGGCGGATGGTTACAATAAAGGTGGCCGTAAAAAAGCCAAAGAGCAACTGAGAGAATTTTGGCATGAAGTAAGCCAATCTAGCGGTGTTTTTAGTCCGATTCAAAAGCTGGATGTTGATCAGGCCAAGCAGTTTAATTTTGGTTGGAATTTTGCAGCTAGCTGGCTGGACGCGGTTTCGCGCACGTTTTCGCCCTATGAACTGAATCCCATGAATTATAACCCGCTACGCGATATTCTGGAGCGTATGGTGGATTGGAAAAAACTACATCGTGATGATGGCATCCACTTATTTGTGACCGCCACCAATGTGCAACTTGGGCAACCGCGCGTGTTCGCCTGTGATGAAATTACGTTAGATGTATTATTGGCTTCGGCCTGTATTCCGTTTCTGTTCCAAGCGGTGGAAATTGAGGGTGAGCCTTATTGGGACGGCGGATATATGGGGAACCCATCCATCTGGCCGCTCATTTATAAAACGCATTGTGATGATGTTTTGCTCGTGCAAATCAACCCGCTTGAGCGGGCGGGAACGCCCATGCGCTCCATGGAAATTATCGATAGGTTCAATGAAATTAGTTTTAACTCGAGCCTTGTTTCCGAAATGCGCGCGATTAATTTTGTGAAAAAGCTTATCGAAAAAGGTAAGTTGGATGACCGTGAGTATAAAAACATCCGCATGCATATGATTTTCTCGCCTGACGCAATGCATGGCATGACCGCCAGCACAAAGCTCACCGCGAATTGGGAGTTTTTCGAATTTTTACATGGTGTGGGTTACGAATTGGCCGATCAATGGCTGAAGCAAAATAAAGCGGCGATTGGCAAAAAGACGACACTCGATATTGATAAAGTATTCTTGGTGAAAAAACATCACCCCAAAACTTCACGCGAACGCGCTAAATCAGCCCAAAGCTAAGAATGTCATTCCCGCGAAGGCGGGAATCCATGCCAACAATCTGGGACGTCCAAGAGATTTGGCATAGACCCCCGCCTTCGCGGGGGTGACACTATTGAGTGATTTCATCGTACAAATCGCGCCACTCTGGGTTCATTTCTATAATTTGACGCAATTTCCAATTACGATTCCATTTCTTCATTTGCTTTTCGCGCAAAATGGCTGCTTCAATGGTTTCGTGAACCTCATAATAAACCAGTATACTGAGATGATGTTTTTTAGAAAAACCATCTATTAATTTGAATTTGTGTTGCCCTGTTCTTTGGACGAGTGTGCTGGTGACGCCTATGTACAACGTGCCAAAAGGTCTATTGGTAACGATATAAACAAAGCCGCGTTTTTTCATTAAATCAGCCCGAAGCTCTTGAACGAGTAATGGCCATTTTCAGTGATGATGACGTGGTCGTGAACCGCAACACCAACAGTTTGTGCCGCTTCGGCAATCTTTTTAGTTATATCGATGTCTGCTTTTGATGGGTTTGGGTCGCCGCTTGGGTGGTTATGCAGCAAAATAATCGCTGAGGCGTGCAATTCCAACGCACGTTTGATGATTTCGCGTGGATAAACGGGCGTATGGTTCACGGTGCCTTGCTGTAATACCTCGTCCGTTATCAGCGCGTGTCGGTTGTTAAGGAATAATACACGAAACTGCTCAATCTTCTCTTTACCCATACTGAGGCGGCAATAATCCATCAGCGCCGTCCAACTTTGAATGACGGGTTTATCCTCAATCGAGGAGCGAAGTAGTCGCGCGGATGCCACACGTATGGTTTTTAGCGCGCTAATGACTGCGTCGCCGACCTCCTCCACCTTGCGTAACTCGGCCTCCGAGGCGTAGATTAGCTTATCAAAGGTGCCGAAAATCTTTAACAGGCGCTTGGCGAGGGGCTTAACATCACCTCGCGGCTTGGCAGCGAACAAAATTAGTTCTAATAATTCATAGTCTGGGAGATCGTCGCCCGATGCTAATAGAAACCGCTCACGCAGTCGCTGGCGATGGCCAAGATAATGTTGCTCTTCTGTCATATGAGGAGTTTGTTCCGCAATCTGTGTTAGGGCACGATAAAAAGAAACGCATGGGAATGCAACTACAGGCAATTGTCGAGCAACATTTATTATGGCTCGAATCGGACGGGGTGGAAGGCAAGCGCGCCAATTTCCGAGGCCTTGACTTATCGGGCGAAGAATTCCCTGCCGTACAGCTATCACAAGCCTCGTTCCGAAACGCGATATTGGATGGGGCGCGGTTCAACGGCACACTGCTTGAGGACGCGGATTTTTCGGAAACACGTTGCCATGATACGGTGTTTGAAAGCTGCATTATGTTGCGTGCCTTATTCTCACGTGCTGATTTAGTTGGCACACGTTTTCATGCCTGCCATTTAGAAAAAGCTAATTTTCTGCAAGCGAAGGCCCCCACTATTCGTTTTCACGACTGCCATATGATTGCTGCGAATTTCCGTGAAGCGGTACTGAATGGCGCAGACATAGCCCGTTCGCAGTTGCAAGAAGTTGCGCTTCGTGCGGTGGCGATGCATCAGGCGCGTGTGAAAGATTCGACGCTTGAGAATGCCGATTGCCGTGAAGCAGATTTCAATGGCAGTACATTTCACAGCGTCGTGTGGCAAAAAGCTAACTGTAAAAATGCAAAATTCGAAGGTGTGTTGCTTGAAAATAGCGACCTTACAGCGGCGGAAGATTTAGCGCCCAGCGCGCTTGGGCACACCGAGAAAACGGTTAAATCGCAATTAGACGAGCAGAAAAAAGAATTGCAGCGCGAGGCGGTGAGGCTTGGTGCGTTGCGCGCAGAGCTGCGTGAAGAGCGCAAAAATCTCGATGCCGTATGGCAAAATTTAAATACCGAAAAAGCCCAATGGGGTAATACGGGCGCTGATATTACCAAATATGCGTCGCGCTTGCGTGCAGTTTCAGCCTGCTGGTTTATGGTGACTGCTGGGCTTGCAACATTAGTTGCTTACCAAGTGAGCCGCTTGGGTTGGGGTAGTCTCAATATGGTTGAGGTTGGCTTGGTGCTGGGGCTTTCGGCGCTGGTATTGGGCCTGCACATCAAAGCTGCTATCACTTCCTATCAAGCTTCCGAGCGTTTGCGTGCGTTATTACACTCCGATGATAACGCTGAGGTTGAGTAGTTGCAAATCACCTCTATTTCCCTATATTCCCGCGGATAATAAAAAAACAAACAAGGAACAACTATGCATTTTGACTCTGTGTGTGTGTTTTGTGGTGCGCAGCGTGCGGTCGCAACGGAACATTTAGAATTGGCGAATCGCTTTGGAGTTAACCTCGCTAAAAATAATCGCAAACTTGTTTATGGTGGCGGTGATTGCGGCCTGATGGGCGAAGTCGCCAATGGCGCATTAACCGAAAAGGGTTATGTGATTGGCGTATTTCCGCGTCACCTGAATCGCATTGAGGTCGAGCATAAGGGCCTAAGCCGCATGTTTTTGGTGGACTCCATGCATGAGCGTAAATTCATCATGTATCAGAATTCCGATGTATTCGTGATTTTACCAGGTGGCTTCGGCACGCTCGATGAAATGTTTGAGGTCATCACGTGGCGACAAATTGAACTTCACACCAAGCCTGTCATTATTTTCAATCATAATGGCTATTGGACCAAGCTGATTGAGCTGATGGAGCACATCATCAACGAAAAATTCGCCAAGCCCAATACGCGCGATTTCTTCCAAGTCGTGAATACGGAAGCAGAGCTTTATGAGCTGCTGAGCATGAAGGTATAATTCTCTCGGAGTCGTCATTGTGGCATCAGCATTCTCAGTCCTCCGCCAGCCTGTAACGGGGCATGAATTGCGTGAGGAGGGGGGTGCGCTGATAGCGCCTGATGGCATGTCTTATCCCATTAAAAATGGTATTCCGCGCTTTGTGAATGCAGAAAATTATGCCGATGATTTTGGTTGGCAGTGGAACACATTCCGCCAGACTCAGCTTGATTCCTATACAGGACTGACCATTAGCCGTGATAGGCTGGAACGTCACTTATGTGGGCATTTAGGCAAGCTTCACGGCAAGCGCGTGCTGGAGGCAGGCTCAGGCGCAGGGCGCTTTTCCGAGATATTACTATCAGCGGGCGCGCAGCTGTGTTCCTTTGATTTGAGTAATGCTGTTGAGGCGAACGCCATGAATAATCCGCCCTCCGAGCGCTTTGTGTTGGCGCAGGGCGACATCATGAAAATCCCTTTTGAGCGCGCGAGCTTTGATTATGTGATTTGTATTGGTGTTGTGCAGCATACGCCCGACCCTGAGGCGACCATTAAAAGCCTCTATGAAATGGTCAAACCAGGTGGCTATTTGGTGATTGACCATTACATCGCGAATTGGCGCTGGCGACTTCCGCCGCCTATTGGTTACGCGACAAGCCTTTACCGCAATTATGTACTTTCATTGCCTAGGGCGAAGCGTTTTGATGTGGTCAAAAAACTCGTCGATTTCTGGTTTGGTATTCATTGGAAATTTAAAGATTCACGATTAATGCGCGGTATCTTACCGCGCTTTTCGCCGATTGCGTTTTATTACCATATCCTCCATTTGCGCAATCGACAGGAATATTATGATTGGGCGCTGCTCGACACGCATGATGCGCTGACGGATTATTATAAGCATTTACGCACTGGCCCACAGATCGAAGCAACACTGCGTTTATTGGGCGCTGAAGAAGTGGCGATAACGCTTGCTGGTAATGGCGTTGAGGCGTTTTGTAGAAAGCCAGTTACGGCGCATTAAGTCGTATCTACTTATCCACAAAAAGCACCTATTCCAAAAAATCTGAAAAAAGATGTTTTTTGTTGTTGACAGGGGAGGGTCCTTTCACTAAACCCCACTTCCCATTTCGATGGAACGCAGGTTTCACCGCAGCGAGTCGCGCGGCCTTGGAATCTTCTGCTGAATGAATCGTGAATAGCTTTTAAGCGCAGGTGGTGGATGTGAGTATTTTTCACACAACCGTTACCTGCATATACGCAAAACGAATTTATTTATAAATTCAGAACGCAAGTATGTATCGGCTAGACAGTAAGTCCCTTGTGGCAAGTTTAGTTTGGTACGGTTTGTGTGAGTCTATTCAATTTCTAGATTCTACTTCGGTAGAATCTTGACGAATCAAAACATGAGAGTTTGATTCTGGCTCAGAACGAACGCTGGCGGCAGGCTT
>JBMOEL010000069.1:0-9797 GCA_049314715.1 Rickettsiales bacterium | reverse complement strand
GGCAGGGGAATACCAGAGAAGCTGAACATATCTTCGATACGGTCTTCAATACCCTCATAGGCTTTGGCAAAGTCATTCCACAGATTGTTAAAAAATCCCGCCATGATTAATGTGCTGCACCAATCTGGGTTTTGGTGGAATCTGCTAACATCGCGAGCATCGATTGTGTCGGTGTGTTGAATCCTAAGTGCTGCGCTGAGTTTGGCATGGTTGTGGTGCTGGGCGTGTCAGCGCTGCAGCTCTGGCAACCACCGCAGCTTGATGCATGGGGTTTTGCGCCCGTTGCTACGGCCGCATCCAGCGCATCGGAGAGGCGCTTAATATTCGCTTCCATCGCTGCATCTTTGCTAGTTGGTTCGCTTTGCAATGCTTGCCATTGGCGGCCAAGAATTTTCTGCGCCGTATCCATTGGTACCCATGAACACACGGCGTGCTGTGCAAGGTCGATGGTTGGTTTTGCCGTGCCAAAATCGATAATCTGCACATTGGCTTGTGGAATCACCATATGCTGATGCGCATCCAGATTCTCACGCGGAATTTCATTCAGTTTGGGCAGAAGCCAACTTCCATTCCCGTCACCTGCAATCATGACTTGCTGTTTGCCGTCCGCGTCACGATAAATGAGCAGCAAGGGTCGATTTTCAACCTTTGGCAGCGCAATCGGCTCGGATGGGGTGTGCACCACAGGCGGCGCAACGGGCGCCTCCACGGTGTTTGCGGCCAAAGTTTCTAGACTCATGGCATGCTCCTTTACGGTTTTCTACACCCCTGAGTCTATCGAAATTTGGTCTTAACGAGTGTGACAGTTTAGTGAAATTACTGCCAGTCCGCCTCGTCCTCGCAGATGATATTCCCCTTCATCGAGGGGCCCTTGGTATGGACGCGGTTTTTATCCCCACACACCAGATGATGCCAGCGTGGCAGTGGCTCGCCAAGATAGGCGAGGCGGTAGCCGCATGTGTGTGGCAACCATGTGAGTTTCGCCACATTTTCGGGAGTGACTTTTACACAGTCGGCTACGTTTTTCTGGCGATTTGCATAGTCCGTGCATTGGTGTGAATTCAGGCAGAGATATTTGCATGCCACATTGCTCAGGGCTATTTCGCCTGTGTCCTCATCCTCAACGCGTATTTGGCAGCATAGACCGCATCCATCACACAGCGATTCCCATTCTGCGGCGGTCATTTCTTTTAGCGGTTTTTTGAGGAATGCGGGTTGAGTCATGCTTTCAGACTACACAAACGCAGCGTTTCCAACAATCTGATTGTCGACCCATGGGTGACGCGATAAAGAAAAATATGCGAAAATTTCAAAACGCTTTCGATATGCTGGATACACGTGCACGTGGCATATGCTTCGTGATGTTCGCCGTGCTCGTGTGGAGTGGCTGGATGATTGTGAGCAGCTATGGCGTGCGTGGCTCGCTTTCTGCCTATGACATCACCGCATTGCGTTTTGGCACTGCAGGTTTGGTGATGTTGCCGCTGCTGATGAAAAAAGGCTGGCGGCTTGGCCCATGGGGAATCTGGAGCGGCATCTGGCTCGCGTGCTTGATGGGTGCAACCTATAACACCATCACCATTTATGGCATGAAGTTCGCGCCTGCCTCGCATGCGGCGGGGCTCATTAATAGTTCCTGCGTGGCGCTAATGACGCTAGGCGGGGTTGTATTACTGCGCGAGAAAAGCTCGCCCCTTAAACTTTCGGGCATTGTGATTAGTATCATTGGTGTGCTGGTGATTGTCGATATTCTGCATAGTGATATTACAGCGGGAAATTTGGCGCTAGGTCACATGCTGTTTCTCATTGGTGGTTCGATGTGGGCAGCTTATGCGCTCTTCATGCGCGCATGGAAGCTCGACCCTGTGCATGTTGCTGCTGCCGTATGTGTGTATTCTGCACTGCTCTATTTGCCGATATATTTTTTATTCCTGCCTATCACTGTTGGCACCCATAATTGGGACGCGGCGCTGTTTCAGGCCGTCTATCAAGGCATCATCAATAGCGTCTTCGCGTTGATGGCCTATAATCGTGGTGTAGAGTTATTGGGCGTGAGCGCATCGAGCGCTTTCATTCCGATGATACCGGTCATTGCGACACTAGTTGCGATTCCCGTTCTTGGTCAAATGCCCAATATGATGGATGTTATCGGCATTGCTTTGGTAGCGGGTGGCGTGTTGCTCTCGACGGGGATTATCGGTAAACGTAGCGCTTAATGAGCAAAGCATTCACGAAAGAAGGTGATGGTGACGAACCGCATGATGATGCGGATGACTCAGACGCATTGCCAAAAGACACCAAGAATTACATGACACCAACAGGCTTTGCAGCAATGCAGGCTGAGCTTCGTGAGTTACTTTACAAAGAGCGCCCTAAAATCGTTGAGATTGTCTCATGGGCGGCGGGCAATGGTGACCGCTCGGAGAATGGTGATTATATCTATGGCAAGAAACGCTTACGTGAGATTGATAAGCGTGTGCGCTATCTCACCAAGCGCATTGAAAGCGCCGAGGTGGTAGACCCCTCAGGGCAGCAACATTTAGAGCATGTGTTTTTTGGCGCGACGGTAACCTATCTGCGTGAAGACGAGCGCGAGGTGAAAGTGAAAATCGTAGGTGTCGATGAAGCGAAAGTAGAAATCGGCCATATTAGTTGGCTGTCGCCCGTCGCGCGTGCACTTATGAAATCAACCATAGGCGATATGGTGGAACTGCGCACACCTGTAGGCACCGAAAGCATCGAGGTGCTTGAGATTGGGTATGAGATTATTAAGGATTAATGGCGCACCCATGAGAATGTGCTCGGCTTCGCCTTCGCGCGCGAAATCAAGCTCGCTACGCTCGATAAGCGCTCGCCAGAAATGCAGCCTTGGACGTTGCATGATCTGCGCCACACGGTTGCAAGCGGCATGGCGCGGTTAAAAATTGCACCGCATGTGATTGAGAGTGTTTTGAATCATAAAACTGGCATTATTAGCGGTGTTGCAGCGGTTTATAATCGCCACGATTATTTCGAAGAAAAACGTGAGGCTTTAGATTTATGGGCTGAGCACGTGGCTAATTTGATAGGCAAAAATCAGTAATATTAATATAAATCAGATGGTTGTGTATTTTTTTTGTACGCGCAAAAAAATGCGCATATTAATAAAATGCTAACCAATTTACGGCACAATAGCCTGAGAAACAAAAAATTACAGGCTGTCTCGTTAATGTTCTGTTTTTGGTGCCACGAAAATTTTCCCAAAACAGATAAAATCACGGATGCAGTCTCTAATTGCTAATGAAAGGCAAAATTATGGGTGCTGCACATCAAATAAGCGAGAATGATCCAATTGAAAGGCAGTTCTTTAGTGCAGTAAAAGAGCTGGCCCAGTTGAAAAGGCCAACTTTTGAACATGCATTGGAGGAATCGTTAGGAATTATAGAAACGTATATTAAAGAGGGTAGTAGCTTAGATAAAATATTGGCTGCACTCAAAAAAAGTAATCCTAGTCGCGGCGCTATTTCTGTTAATGCAAATTTTTTCGATATTATCGAAAGCGCACTCAATTTTGAGTTAAGAATTCATCGTTCTGCACAGCCAGACCAAGAATTACCACACTACATATCCGTCTTAACTCAGGCCATCGATGATTTTAATCATATTAGCAGCGGCGTAGGGCCGCGCGGCTCATAGTTTCGGAGTAGCGCCATGCCGAATGAAATACAGGGCCAAATAGCATTTAATAGGAGTCGCTTGGAGTTATACGATCAAGGTCGTACCATCCTTGGCGCTACAGGGGCATGGTTATCTGGAAATGGATTGCCTGCGGATGTATACGAAAGTCAATATCAGAATCGAATTGTACTTTCGGATGATCTGGTAGCAATTAGAGGACCACAACGCACATGGCGAATATTCAATGAGCTGATTACCGCTGTAGGTACTAATAGTGATATACCATCTACTGAAATAAGAGATAACGGTAATCTCATTGGCCACCGCAGACATGTGGCCGTTGAACTTCAAGGCCATATTTATAACGTAACGATTGATACTTCCGTAACTGATCCGAATGCTTTCAGTGTATCAATGGCTAATTATATCGATAATGATGGTAGCATTGAAATATCACCCATCACCGAAGAGCCAGTTACTGTTGTTCGTGACCCAATAACGCAGGAAATCAGCGTTGACTTGACGCATGGCCTCACCCGTGAAGAGAGGCAGCAGCGATTTGGTTCATCTGATTATGAACTCCAACTTAAGCAAGGTGTATCTGCTCCTTACGACCACCAGCAGGCTGCAATTTTAGATATTGCAGGATCAGGTCATCAAAATGCCCTTATAACCGCAGGCACGGGGACTGGCAAAACTGCAATATTGGCGGGTTATGCTATGGCTACGCAAAACGCCATATTCAGTGTACCCACTGATCTTGTACCGGAAATGATTAAAGATAGCTCGGGTTTCCTCAACGGTGAAAGGGCTGTCGTTATTCCCGATAATGATTTTCAAAGAATGATCGAGAATCCTACAGAATTACAGACGTTTTTGAGTGATAATCCTTATGTTGTGCTAAGTCACGATCAGTTGCTTGCAGCGCAGCCCTATCTTCAAGGTAGAAATATTCTTATCGATGAATCGCATGAAATTACAGGTGGCGCTGATGCGGAGCGGCATAACAGAGTAGCCGCACTATTGCGTGACAACATTACCGTTAGCGTGACGGGGACACCTGATTCTACACTTCTAGAACTACATAATAACACCGTTACATCTGATATTCCACTTTATCGCGCGCAAAATGAGTTACGTACAGTGCGTCAGGTTGTTGTTAACGATGTTCGAGCAGGTGTTATCGGAGAAAATAATTTGAACGCTCGGGTATATGCTGCACTAGAGCAGAGCCTGACACGCTACACGTATATCCAGCCTGACCATGTTGGATACGTCTCTCCTGATGCCTTAATAGCAAAAACCCCAAGCATGAGCCAAGAGGATGCAATTGCTGAGGCAATGAGGCGAAACCGAAGAGTTCAAGCAGATGTGCAGGGTATGGTCTTTGCTCAGGGTGATCCGGAATTCGTTGCCGCATATCAGCAAGGGATGGAGCAAGTGCTTGCAGGCAATCATCCGCAGCAAGCAGAGTTGAGTGATGCAGCGAGCAATAATGCTTTTCAGGCCGAGCTTGCAGAGCGGCAAAGGCTGGGAGCGAGCGCCGCAAATATTGGAACATTTCAATCTGCAGGGCCTCAGCAAGTAGATTTATCAACACAGATTAGAACAGCACAAGCGCAAAACATTGCTAATTACATGAATATTGAGATTCTTGCGGCTTTGGATCCAAGACTTAAGCCCAAAGATCTCCAAACTACAGTAAGAACGGGTAATGATTTGGGGAGTAGTATACCATCAACCCTGCCACCTGTTGATGAAGCAGTCGGGCGTTTGAGGGCAGGTAAACCAGAAAATTCACCAGAGTTTGATGCCTACTATGATCGCGCTGAGCAGCATTTGCGTAGCATGTACAGCGCTGATGCTCCAAATCTTATAAGTGGAGCTGATGTTAACGCTGTCGAGCTTGACGCTACCGTTATTGGCGTGGCTCAGGAGGGGGGTGGGAAATCTGCACTTGATGCACAAATAGCAAGAATAGATCGTGGGTTAACGCAAATATTCACCAGTGATGGGCCCCTTGGCACTGGATTCAGCAGGCCCATGATTCTCTCAACAATTTCAGTCATAGATGAACGCTTTGCTTTAAGTTCTGAACATGCAGCACTCGTCTCACAACAACAGGGGAGACCTTTGCGCGCTGCTGATGGAGTAGCGTTTAGCGGAACGGTCACTGATGCAAATGTGCCAGAGGGCCGTTCCTATACCGCACGCGATATTTTTGCGCATGATGGGACGGCTCGCTACGTAGCATTTAATACAACACAAAATGGTGCCATGGTTAACAGAGCTGGTGCGCTCGAAGGTCTACCCATCGTAGATGCTGTAGCACCCATTACTGAGTCAGCAACGTTTGGTTCGCATATAATTGAAGATGCAACCATTCCAACAACCATTCGTGCCCAAGTGGTGGGTGAACCAGTAGGTGGTTTAGCTGAGTATCAACGCCCGTTGACACTTGATCATTTATCTTTAGCCGGCGATGCCGGCTTATGGGCAAATGCGCCGGAAGTCATCAAGTCCGGGCATATCAGTGCAAATATTATCAATAGAGGAACCGAACCTATTCGAGTAACGACTGCTAATGGTCGTACGGTTACTATCCAGCCAGGTGGTGCTGTGCGCGTCACTCAGAATTCTGAGCGAGTGCTTTTTGGACAGATGCTTGGTCAAGGTGATGCAGAGAGTCTTGAGCGCTTTAGCGATATGCGCGAAGGTAGAACTTACGCAACAGAAGCGGATGCACGTGCTGCCTTGGAGGGAAGAACGGTTCGCGTACAATCGACCGATGCACAAGTTGCCATTGTTTTAGAACAAATCCGCATTGCAAATCCAGGAGCTACTCTTGAAGTGGTCTATGCGGGTGCGCGTAATGCTGGGCGCATGATGGGTTTGCCGGTTGAACTGAGCATACCTCGGCCGGATTGGGGCGCTGGGCAAGGTGGTTCTGAAAATCCCGGAAGAGCACTCATGTTCAATATGGATCCATCTTATGGGAATGAAGCCTATTTGAATGGTTTTACGGATCAGTTCACGTTGGCTCGTGAGTGGACAGCGGCAGACGGCACAGTTTACCCTGCAGGCACACCGATAGATACTATTCGCCGCGCAGAACATATTCCTGTGCCGCCCGTTGAAGGTCTGCAACCGCACCAAATATCGGTGACGAGTGATGCGCCGATTGTTGTGATTCGTAATGAGCAGGATCGCATCATTGCATTGCGCAACACTACCAATGATACGGTAGTTCATCTCAATGCAGAAAATATGGATCCGAGTGCCATCAGGAGCATTAAAAATGATCGTCCTGTTGCGGTGAACGTCGGTGGTGTAGAAGTGCGTGTAAACTATAGTGCGCGTAATGACGGAAGTGTGATGATCGCAGAAGTGGCGTTCGACCATAATGGTAGAACGTTAAGATCCTTTGAGCTGCCGGGCGTTGTTGCCCAAGCGGACGCCCCCATCTTTTCTAATGCAAGGCGTATCCAACCTTTGGGTGCTGAAATAACGGCAGTATTACCATTCGATAGTGGTGACGCATGGGTGGCGGTTGCGGACCAAGCTCCACCAGACGCTCTTTTCCCAGTGGATGGAAATCCGCTGGGTAGTGTAAGTGATGGTTCGACAACGGCTAGTCTTCCTACAGAGCCTACAGGCATTGAAGCGTTAGCGCTAAGGCCATTGGAAGTGGTCAGAAGGGAAAATGGTTCGTTGGCAGGCATCGTCGATTTTACCCATCCAAATAATCCGACAATTCCACTTACGTTTGAGGGGCTGGTGAATGCGGAGGGAGCCACTGGCAATGTCACGGATAATATTGCAACGATTCGCCGTGAGATCAATGGACGCCCTGTCGAAATTCAACTGGATATGACAAGTCGAAGCGTACTTTCTATCACCGACACATCAGTAGGTGTCGTGCATCGCCCCATAGAGGGTGTAGTTGGCAGAGGTGCCGCCCCAATCATTGCTAGACCACAAGCATGGGGCACTTCAGGTGCAGGTGCGGGTGTTGGTCTTTACTTCACGTATCTACAGGCTGAGCGATTCTTGAATCATGATTTGGATTCTGATAATGCGTTTCAAATCGGCGCATCGGGTGCTTCGCTTCTCACTGGTGCGGTAGCAGCGACCACCGGATTGGCCGAACCAATAGCTATGGGAATGATGGGTGCGCGTTCAGCAACCGTGGCCGCGCAGGGAACTCGACTACTGCAAGGTGTAGGGCGCATTACGCTGCCGGCGGTGATTGCTTCAGGCGTGTTCGAAATGGCTGCAGGCGCCGCCGAGAATGATTTCGGACGCGTAGCAGGTGGTGGTGCTGCATTAGGAGGTGGTTTCCTGGGAGGTGCCGTTGGTCGAGGCCTTGCAATGCGCCTCGCCGTACAGATTGGCGGTGCTGCTGTAGAAGGGGCTGCTACCGGTAGTCGCGCTGGTGTTTGGGGTGCAGCGATAGGTGGGCTAGGTGGGGCGCTTATATCTGGCGCCGCTGCAACGCCATGGGGGCAAGATGTACAGCGCAGCATTGATCGCGGTAATACACAAACCCAATTAGCGTATTTGCAGCAAGACCGTAGTTCCTTGACGAGCGAAGAGCTGGAACAGCATCTGCTGGAATTTGGTTTGCAAAGGGCAACGGACACAAGTGCCGCAACCCAACCAAGCCCTGTCTATACACGATTATTCCAAGAGTTCCGCGCAGAGTTCTCTGACAGTGACCGGAAACAATACACCGCGCGGGAAATACAGGATACGAGAAGCTTATTAGCGGCCATAGTGCCCGGTGCACAGCAATTCACCCCGGCAGGTTGGGCACGGTTGACCCCGGCGGATAGATACGCCTATGCACGCATCCAAGATATGTGGGAAGTAGCGCAAGGCAGGCCCGCTGGTGTCATTGATACGTTCAGGGATTATGGCGATCAGCGCTATATGCGTATTGACAGGCCAACGACTGCGGAGCTACGTGCTGCCGGTATCAACCCTACCGATATAGAGCAATCCGACCCAAGACTTCAGGCACGGCGCACCTATGTCACCGTCGCTGAATTGAAAGCCGACGTCATGATCTCAGCGCAACTAGGTGTTCCCGGACCTATCACCAGACGTTTGCTGGGTGATAATCCGACTCAGGAGGATTTCCAACGTTTCGCAGAATCTGTCGTAGCGTTACGCCCTGAAAACGCGAATTTTACCCCAGTGCGCCCGGGCTTGCTCCCGGGATATCCACGCGGCATCACGGCGATTACCCCAACGGAACGTACCAATTTCGATAGCCGCGTACAGGATGCCATTGCTTCGGGAGAAATACAGGTGGAGCGCGGTGCGGATGGCGTCATCCGCTCACTTGAGCGTGCTGCAGAGAACGCACAGCAAAGACAAGCATTGGTTAGGGGCGAAACGGCAACGGGTGGATTGCAAACCACGCGAACATCTATCCAGATGTTCGATGCTTACGTTGGCAATATCTACGGCATACAAATCACAGGAGAGAATTCCGCAGAGCGTAATGTGCTGCGTCAGGCCATTGCCGCCAATATGAGTTACAGCGTTAGCGGCCGACAACATAGCCTCATACAAGCCGATGGCACGATTGACTATGATGCCTTCAGGCAGAACTTCACAGGCCAAAGAGAGGGTGTGGAGATAAGGCTTCCGGCAGTTGTTACGGGTGAGCGTTTGGATGTTGCTGCAAGCCGTGATTTGTTGCTGCCTCTTATTAAAGCATCAGGCCTGACGCGAAATCTTCGTACCACAGATGGTGTTGCCATCGACATGGCTGCAGTGGTGGTGCCTGATTGGAGACAAAATGAGCGCGCGGTTCGCTGGATGCAAGCTGCCACGGGTATGCCAGAAGCTGAACAAGATGGCGCTTGGGGGACAGATACGCGCGGTCGTATATTGGAAGTACTGACTGTAGCAAATGAAGGTAATGCTTCACGTGCCAGAGGCGAGCTAGAAGCCATGATCGCAGCGGATGCGCCGCGCGCTGCGGAGATATTATCTGGAGCGATTCAACGCGTCATTCGTCGCGACAATCGTCAATTCCAAAGCATGATTGGCATGTCCGCAGAAGCACAAGATGGATTGATTGGAGAGGATACCATTGGCTTTGTGAGAGAGCGTTATCGCAATCCTCA
>JBMOEL010000068.1:0-9906 GCA_049314715.1 Rickettsiales bacterium | reverse complement strand
GAGGATTTTTTGCTATCAACATTCCACTCCGCCGCCTGAGCGAGTGATGGAATCAACGCCAGCGCCAGAAGCAGTTTTTTCATGTTAGCGTTCTAATCTCACCGCAATAAAGCGCGGCAACATACGAAGCAATACCCCATCCGTGTTGAAGAAATGGTGCTTGAGGGCGGCAAGCATGTGAAGCGCGATAAGTGGAATCGCAATCCATTGTGTGGTGAGTTCATGTATTTCATAGGCTTGTTTACCGAGTGCCTTTTGACCTGTAACTGGCAAATGCGGCATTTCAAATAACCAGAAGAAAATCGTGGGGTATTTGCCCGAGGCAGAAACCATTAACCACCCAGAAAGCGGCATGATGATGATCAGCGCATAAAACGCGATATGGGTTGCTTTGGAAGCCAGCACCTCCCATGATTTCATGCCAGAAGGTAACGCAGGAACAGGGTGGGTGAATCGCCAATACACACGAAATAGGGAGAGGAATAAGACGGTGATGCCCAGCGATTTATGGAAGTTGTAAGCATCAATACGTAACGTCAGAGGTTTTACGTCCTCCATTACCAACCCAAGCGCTATCATCAGGATAATTGATATGCCGATTGCCCAATGTAGGAAAACGGCCACCTTATTATAGCGCTGCTCGGACATTATTTTTTCTCCAACGGTTGGTTGAATTCAGCTTCAATGTAGAACTTAACCTCATCGCCTACGGCTGGCAAATATTCTTTCATGCCGAAATCGGAGCGGTTGAGTTTGCCCACAGCGCTGAAGCCCAGCACATTCGCGCCCGCATAAGGGTTAAACCCAGCGCCATTGAAGGTGGTGCGCAAGGTAACGGGCTTGGTGACGTCTAACATGGTAAAGTCACCGGTAATCGTGCCTTCAGTAGCAGATGTTTTTTCGATTTTAGTAGCCTTGAAGGTCGCGGTTGGGAACTGTGCAACGTTGAAGAAGGTTGCGCCGTCCCACTTCTCTTCCATTTTGGGGTTATTGGCGCTGGTGCTTCCCGTATCAATGGTTACTTCCAGTTTGCTTTTAGTGACGTCTTTGGCATCAAAATCTAGTTTGGCATCGAGTGTATTAAAGCGCGCTGTATAGTTAGAAAAACCAAGATGTTTGACAGTGAAGGTGATGCTCGCATGGGATTTGTCGAGCGTGTAAACACCGCTTGGAACTTTTTCTAATGCGGTCGAAGGAGGTGCCCAGTTTTGTGCGAATGCTGCGGTAGAAAGCGTTGCAATGAGAGCGGTGGTAGCAAAAAGATGACGCATAGAACCTCCATGATTGAATGGAGGTTACGCTAATCTTATGTGCTAAAAAGTAAATATGGAAAATGGAAACGGTGTTTATTACGTGCCCAGTTGCTGCGCCGGTTGCATCGCCTGCGTCGATTGAAGCTGCGCAGTTTCGGCAGCGATTGAGGTTTTGGGGGCGTTCGGATTTACACCCAAATGACTGCGGATTTCTTCGTAGGCTGCTGCTTGTTGCTCGGGTGGCAGGGCAGAAATTTGCTGTTCGAGATTGGTGACGGCTTTATCTGCCTCGCCCTTACCCCATGTGATGCGGCTGACAATAGCGCCAATAGCACCTAGAGCAACCAAGGGTCCACCCGTTTTTAGCATCAAGCCTTTACCTTTAGCTGCAACTGACCAAATAGCACCAATCACTGCACCTGCGGCTGCACCAAGACCGCCGCCAACCATAGTGGCGCTGTCTTTGATTTTGTTGCGTAGCGCGCCATACATGACCTCTTTTTCCTGAGCATTCAGGGTAGGGGCGAGTGTGGGTGGATTTTCAATTGGCATTGGATTTTGAGTCTGTGCAACAGGTGCTGGCATGGCTGGAAATTCTGGCAAGGCCGCGGCAGGTGCTGGCGCAGGAGCAGGAGCGGGGACAGCAACGGGTGCTGGCACTGGCGCGAGCGCGTCGAGCGCGATTTCTTGGGCAACGGGAGCAGTCTGAGTTGGTTCTTGCATAGGGTTCTCCATTCCTTTGCATTCTACCCATTTTGCCTAAGGCGGTGTGTGACAGTTTGATGAAGGTTGGTGATTGCTACGAAGGGGGTCTTACCCCCTCAGTGACTCCCCCGCCACTGCGTGGCTCGCGCAGCTCATCGGCGCTACGCAATAGTGCTTGCAACCCCTTCCATTTCCTCTAAAACCGCGCTCATGACTGAACTAAGCAAGATACGCAATTTCTCGATTATCGCCCATATCGACCATGGCAAATCCACGCTGGCGGACCGTATCATCCAAGCCTGTAATGCGGTTGAAGCGCGCGACATGCATGAGCAGATGCTCGATACGATGGATATTGAGAAAGAGCGCGGTATTACCATTAAGTCGCAGACGGTGCGGCTTAAGTATACCGCTAAAGACGGCATTGAATATACGCTCAACCTGATGGATACGCCTGGCCACGTGGATTTCGCCTATGAGGTAAGCCGTTGCTTGGCGGCGTGCGAAGGCTCGCTACTCGTTGTGGATGCGTCGCAGGGCGTGGAAGCACAGACACTGGCGAATGTGTACCAAGCGCTCGATAATAATAATGAGATTGTGCCTGTATTGAATAAAATTGATCTTCCCGCCGCCGAGCCCGAACGTGTGGCGCAGCAAGTCGAGGATATGATCGGCATTGATTGCACCGATGCGCTGCAAGTGAGTGCAAAAACAGGGATTGGTATTCCCGATTTGCTGGAAGCGATTGTGAAGCGCGTGCCGCACCCGAAGGGCGATGCGAAAGCGCCGCTTAAGGCATTGTTGGTCGATAGCTGGTACGACACGTATTTGGGCGTGATTATTCTGGTGCGCGTATTTGAAGGCACAATGCGCAAGGGCCAGAAAATCCGTTTCATGAATGCGGGTGTGACGCAAACGGTCGAGGCTGTGGGGGTATTCACCCCGAAAAAACTCACGGTGAATGAGCTGACACCAGGTGAAGTGGGCTATATTCAAACAGGTATTAAGCTGGTTGCCGATTGCAATGTGGGTGACACGATTACCGATGAGAAAAATCTCGCCGACGCGCCGCTACCGGGATTCAAACCCGTGCAACCTGTGGTGTTCTGCGGGCTTTACCCGACTGAATCGGCGGATTTTGAGAATCTGAAAGAATCGCTCGCCAAGTTGCGCTTGAATGATGCGAGTTTCCAGTTCGAAGCGGAAAGTTCCAATGCGCTCGGCTTTGGTTTCCGTTGCGGATTTTTGGGGCTGCTGCATTTAGAAATTATTCAAGAACGCCTTGAGCGCGAGTTTGATTTGGATTTGATTACCACTGCACCAAGCGTGGTCTATAAATTGAAAATGACCGATGGGCGTGAGGTGGAAATTCATAACCCTGCCGATTATCCAGATGTAACATACATTGAAGAGCAGCAGGAGCCGTGGATTCACGCGACGATTTTTGTGCCCGACGAATATCTGGGCAACGTGCTCGCGCTTTGTACGGAGAAGCGTGGCCAGCAAGTGAACCTGACCTATGTGGGTACGCGCGCTTTGGTGGAGTATAAATTGCCACTCAACGAAGTGGTGTTTGATTTCTATGACCGCTTAAAGTCAGGCACGCGTGGCTATGCAAGCTTTGAATATCATATTGATAGTTACCGTGAGTCAGACCTTGTGAAAGTGTCGATTCTGGTGAACGCCGAGCCAGTGGATGCGCTGGGCATTATTGTGCATCGTACGCAGGCCGATCCGCGTGGCCGCGCCCTGTGCGGTCGCCTGAAAGAACTGATACCTAGGCAACAGTATGAAGTGGCCATACAGGCTGCCATAGGAGCAAAAATCATTTCGCGCGAAACCATTAAAGCACTCCGGAAGGACGTTATTGCCAAATGTTACGGCGGTGATATCTCGCGTAAGCGCAAACTGCTCGACAAGCAGAAAAAGGGTAAAAAACGCATGCGCCAGGTGGGCAATGTCGAAATCCCACAATCGGCCTTCATTGCAGCGCTTAAAATGGGTGATGATAGCTAACGTTGCTGATGTGCTTCGTTTAGTTGCAGCAATGATTCATGAGAAACAGCATCTATTCGTGTGGTTGGGGCGTTGGTCGCTGCTGGAGCAGACAGTAGTTGCGCTGCTGTATCCTTTGAAGGTTTGCGCTTCTCGATATTATAATCGTTTTTATTAACGTAAATCGCTTGAAAAATATTCCCACAAAGAATGCTAAGCCCTGCGATAAGTTGGAAGGGGTTGCCGGTGCGTAGATGCTTGATGCCATCGACTGCGGTTGTTACATCCGCGCCGATATTTAACAGCGAAGACGTTAGGATGGGTCGGTTTTTGAAATACTGGAACCATTCTTGAGGTGACTGCAAATCTTTTAGCTTACGATCATCGTCCGTATTTTCTTTGTTCAATGCGCCGTTCAAATCGGAAGCCATGCTGAAAAGGCCACCGCCTAGACTGCCACCTTTACCTTTCACTAACCCCGATAATGCCCAGAATATACTTCCAACTGAGAAGATACTTAGTGCGGATTCAATCGGGTATTTTTGCGGGTTCACCACCTTACCCATATGATTAAGGAACGGATTATCGCTTGGCGGTTTTGTGGCACTTGCTTCTTGGGTTTGTAATTTTTCACGTTCTTCGTCGGTTTTCTTTTGGCCGAAAATTGACATGACGATATTGCCGAGAATGAACATACTGCCCGCAACACGAAAAGCCCAGTTGCCAGTTGCGATCATCGCTGCGGAGCCTGCAATCTTAAAGCCAGCAACAACGCGCGGTGCGTTATCGGTTAGTATTTTTGGTGTGTTTTGACGTAATACGTCGAGCCCGCTCGGCGGGGCTTGTTCCGAGTCGTGTGCGCTATCCTTCTTTTGCTCTATTGTCTGTTGAACCATGTTCTCCATACAGAAATTGGCAGTTTGATTATAGTTCAACGGGCAGTCAGCAATATGAAGATTTGATGAAGATGGATGATTAGATCAAATCTACATTGATTCTTAATCTTCTTACGGCAGAGTAGGTTACGAAATATCCTAGCTACTTACTTTGTAGATGTGGTTTTGAACGACTTAAGCTCAATCGAGATGCGATTCTGGGTGGGCCATAATGCCGCGGGCTCAGAACAATCTGCTAATGATGGAAATTGTTTTGTCACAACCGCGACGAACGGAGCCCCGATATTTGCTAAAGCAGTGACCATCTGTTCGGCAGCAATCATACAAAATGTTACGACGGGGCAAACGTCGGTCTTGCATCTTGCCCCTCAATCTATTGGGGATGATTTATTGCAGCATATCGCTGATATTAATGCGATGGCAGGCACAAAAAAGGTGGCAATTTTTACTGGTAGCCGATCGCTTGGCAAGGACTCGATTATGCCCGATAAAGAAGGCGCATTCCAAGCCGACATGCTACGCAATCTACTCACTGGCGATGTAGAGTTTCTGGGTGCAACGCATGTCGATGCCCCAGCGTTTTCCGTTGGTTTCTTCCCGCGGACCAACGTGGTAGCAGTCTATGGCTATGGTAAAGACCAAGCGCAGGGCACGGTTGATCTGCATGGCATGTTTGGTATAAAGAATATTGAGCAGTTTAGAGGGGGCCAGAACTTGGATGACGTGGCGCGCTGATTCATGAAAACGCGCTTGCGATTCTCCCGAAAACTGTTTAGTCAGACACTCCCGTTTGGGGCGTTAGCTCAGCTGGTAGAGCGCTTCCATGGCATGGAAGAGGTCAGGAGTTCGACTCTCCTACGCTCCACCATAACTTATCCGACACCACACAACCCCGCCCAGCCTCGCTCCCACCGCCAGCCGTGGGGAGTTCGATTTCAGCCATGCTGCGGTGTGACCAAAGAGGACTGGCTGCTATCTGTCGGTTATTAGGCACAGTGGAAGATGATGTAATAGGCATCCAACAAGGTTTCTCTTACAGAAGGATAACGCAGTGCGTAAACTACAAAGAAACTCGTAAACAGCATTGATATAGCAACATAGAATAAAGCGGTTAGCTTTAGTGTTCTCATGGCCATTGTTTTATTTACTTTAATCATAAGCTGCTTGGTCACAGATTTTCTTGGTGTCAACGATGCTTTGGCCGATTGAAAGAGCGCTCATCCAACTAAGCACATATAAACCTTTGCTATAATATCGACTTAACCATAGGCTGAAAAGAATCACTGAAATAATGGCATAAGCCATCAAGAGAAAGCGAAGTATTCTTTTTACAGAGGTTATTATCATTGCGTTTTTACTGTGCCATTAAATTTGGTTTGCCATTGGTCTGTAATAGCGTATGGGGTGCCTATATACTCTCCTGAGCTTCCAACACGCGCTTCTGCTTCTGCTCGACTAATACCTTCAGCTTCCATTAATCTTTCTACTCCACTTGTCGGGTCAATGAACATATCTTCGAAATTGTAAGTTACGAAACCCGACACCACAAGAAAATTTCTTTCCTCACGTACGTCTCCTTGAAACGTTCCTTTTACTGTTGAGTTCCCAAGACTGAATGTGATTTGCTCTTGAAAATCATAGCTTCCTTCAAAGGAATATTCGAAGCTACCTGAACTTACCTCTTTCCCTTGATCCAATATCTGCTTCCCTACTGCATTATAAACTCCAGCAGTACCATCTCTCGCTATTGCACGTGTAGCATAATGCTCGATTACGCCGCCCAAATGCCCTGTCTCTGATAAGGTAACGGTCCTCCCGCTTCTGCTAACATAGTGCAAAATAAAATCAGCTGTGAGCCACTTGCGTGAATTGTCGTTTATGGGCGTTATGAGTAATTGATCGGTGTAGATTATCCCTCCAACAGGCTCTGCCCAACAGCGGCAATTGTAGTCTTCTCCGGGATGGCCTGTACTCGGTGGATTTTCTCTTGAGAAAATCAGACCATTATTAATAGCATGAGAAGCACGTACCTTTTCATCACCCTCTGTTCGCCAGATGTAGTAACGGCTCGATTGATTATCTAGCCCTGCTTTTAAAGATAAGCTGATGGGAGTACCGTTGCGTAGGTAGCGGACGAATGCTTTTTGGTAGGCTGGAGTTTCAAGAATGTTCATGGATGTGCCTCACAATGTTTGCATCACTATGAGTTATGAGTATTTTATCAGGAAGGTGCTGAGGTGGGGGTAGTAAACAAATCCCTGCTAACAGCGAAAACTTCAGCCTTGTGGGCGCTATAAAACTCTAAAAACTTTTCGGTTTTGGTTGCGTAGGGTGAGCAGCGTTAAAACGCGGCGAATCACTCTCTTACGCTCCACCAAACTCGACTGAGGTCGGCTCAAACACTCGCATCCACCCTGCCAGTATGAGAGTTATATAAATCCGGTGCTGCAGCGTGACCAAAGAGGACTGCCACTTGCAATTTTTGGCTAAAATTTGCTCCCACGTTCATGTTCGGGAAGTTCGATTGATGTCGCCAAGCTCAATTACATGAACTTACGTTTGCGTAGAACCTTCACATCATCATTGGAGAGCTTAAACCATTCGCCTCTGGCGCGTCGGTCTTTGAAACGATTATGCCAATAAGCCTCAATGCCTTCAGGATCGTCGGTTTCGATAACGTGTATCAGCTCACCTTCTTCAGGGAGCTTTGTTTTGATTTCGCTCAGGCGGCGGTTAAAGTCATTACTGCGGCCAATTTTGAAAAAATCACCGAATTTAATCAGATAAATGTAGCCGATTCCTGCACTGCTTTTCTTTTCAGTTGTTTTGGCAGGTGCGGCTTTTAGTCCCTCCGCAATTAACGCAATAATATGCGCGGGCGCGTTCTGAGCCTTAGCGTACTCTAATAATGCAGTTAGCTGCTCGCGGCGGTTGCCCAATGCGTTTTGAAATGTTGTATGGCCGGGATAAGCAGAATCGTTATTGCATTTGATTCTTATCTCGCCTGTGGACGGCACTTTCTGCAATTCTATTACTAAATCCAAATACAACTTGAGTGCCGTTTCTTTAGGATACGCTTGATTGTATTTATTGCCTTCAAAACCCGCTTCCGAAAGCGCATCACCCCAACGCGCCCAGTATTTCCCGTACCAGTCAGTGCGCTTGAGGCCTGTGATTTTCTCAAATTTCTGCATCCCCGGCGGAACTCCGTCGGATTTGGTGATTTCTTGGATTTTCTCAATGATGTATTGTTTGCTCATGTATGAGAAATATCAGAATCCATGAAACTTTCTAGATATTATCTAACCAACCATAACGGAATCGAACAACTTGCTGGCGCGTTGGATTGCTTCGATAAATTTGTCCGAACAGTTCGCATCCAATCCGTTATCGACCACCAAATCCCATACCAGCCAAGCAATTTGAAACATTTTGAAATATTCTATTTTGCTTCTTAATGGTTTTTTAACAAAATTTATGGTACATTTTATCTAATTTGGATGGCTTGGTGGGGGTTCTACTCTGGCAAGCTTCTTGCATAGACCACGGTGACTAGACTACTTCAAAAACAACCTTACAAAAGGACACATCTATGACCAGCACCATCTTCGGTACCGATAATAACGACAGCTTGCGCGGCACATTAGGCAGCGACACAATTTTTGGTGGTATCGGTAATGATACGCTGGCGGGTTGGGATGGCGATGATGTAATCGATGCTGCTGACGGTGATGATAGTGTTCGCGGCGGTAATGGGAATGACACGATTTATGCAGCGGCGGGACATGACTTGATTCATGGTGGCCGTGGCGAAGATTTGATTTTCGGTGGCGCGGGCAATGACACGATTCATGGTGGGATCGGCAATGATGTGATTGATGGCGGTGAGGGTAATGACCGCATTCATGGAGAAGACGGGAATGATACCGTTTATGCGGCCGATGGGGATGATTGGGTGAGTGGCGGCAATGGGGATGATTTGATTTTCGCCGAACTTGGCAATGATACGCTGCATGGTGGCGCAGGTAATGATGTGCTTGATGCTGGCGAGGGCAATGACAGTATCTATGGCGGTGACGGGAATGACACGATCCTTTCCGACGAAGGTAACGACTGGGCACATGGCGGCAAAGGCAATGACCTGATGTATGGTGGTATTGGTAACGATACGCTGCATGGTGGCCAAGGTAACGATTTGATTGATGGCGGCGAAGGCAATGACAGTATTCGCGGCGATGATGGCAATGATACGATTTACGCGGCCGATGGGAATGATTGGGTCAGTGGCGGCAATGGTGACGACCTGATGTATGGCGGTGACGGTAACGATACGCTGCATGGCGGCCAAGGCAATGATATCATTGATGGCGGCGCGGGTAACGACAGTATTCATGGCGGTGAGGGTGCCGATATGGTTTACGCGGCCGAGGGCGACGATATTGTTCATGGCGGGAATGATAATGACCTCGTTTATGGCGGCGCGGGCAACGATACCATTCATGCGTATCGCGGCAATGACGTCATTGACGCTGGTGAAGGTAATGATAGCATCACGGGCGGTGACGGTAATGACACGGTTTATGCTGCCGAGGGTAATGACTGGGCAGATGGCGGTAATGGCGACGACCTGATTTATGGTGGCGCTGGTAATGACACGTTTTTGGGCAATAATGGCAATGATGTGATCGATGGCGGCGAAGGCGCTGATAGCGTTCGTGGCGACGCTGGTAATGATACCATTTATGGTGGTGCTGGTAATGACACCGCGTGGGGCGGCACTGGAAACGACATTCTCGACGCTGGGGAGGGTAATGATAGCCTTCTTGGTGACGATGGTAATGACAGTATTTTCGGTGGCGCAGGCAATGACTGGATTGTCGGCGGTAAGGGCAATGACGCGCTGGCGGGCGGTACGGGTGCGGATACGTTCTACTTCTCTGGCAAGAGCTTTGGTGCGGATACCATTACCGATTTCAGCGGCAGCTGGGGTCAGGGTGATGTAATTCACTTGAGTGGGACGGGTTTCTCGAGCTTTACGTCGGCGTTTGCTTCACGTA
>JBMOEL010000067.1:0-9939 GCA_049314715.1 Rickettsiales bacterium | reverse complement strand
CGCACGAAATAATTATTTCCGCTGGCAGCATAAAAGTAGGCGACTCTGTTGAGCTACATATCAATAAAGAATTTCGCAATCGCATTCGCGCCAACCACTCGGCGACCCACCTGCTCCATGCGGTATTGCGCAAACAGCTTGGCGAGCACATCACCCAAAAAGGTTCGCTCGTTGCGGAAGATAGGTTGCGATTCGACGTGACCAATCCCAAAGCTATCATGCGCGAAGAACTCAGTGCTGCCGAGGCGGAAGTGAACCGCCTTATCTTCCAAGATTCGCAAGCCACCACCAAACTCATGACACCGGATGAGGCAATTAAAGCAGGCGCCATGGCGCTCTTCGGTGAGAAGTATGGCGCGGAGGTGCGCGTGCTGAGCATGGGCGAGAATGATTACTCCGTCGAGCTATGCGGCGGCACGCACGTTTCGCGCACGGGCGAAATTGGCCTGTTCAAAATCACTTCGGAAGGTTCGGTATCTTCCGGCGTTCGCCGCATTGAAGCCGTCACGGGTGAAGGTGTTCGCAGCTTTGTGATCGAGCAATTAGCTAAGCAGAACGAGCAATTGCAAGCCACCATCAAAGAAAATGCGCGCCTGCTTGGCGAGCTCAATAAACCCGCCAAGCCTTTGATTGAGGCGGCGGCAATCGGCAAAATCGAAAAGGCTCCGCTCTATGAAGCCATCGCACTTTACAGTGCAGAGACTGAAAAGCTGCAAGCAGCACAGCAAGCACTCAGCGAAGAGAATAAAAAGCTAAACAAAGAACTTGCTGAATCGAAGAAGCAAGCCGCCGCTTCCAGCGGTGGGGATGTCGTGACAGAACAAGTTGGCGCAACCAAACTCACCTATAAGGTTTTTGACGAACTGGATGCTAAATCTTTGAGAGACTTAGCGAACAATCTTCACAAACAACATGAAGATTCTGTCGTGGTCGTCGCCTCCTCGTTTGAGGGGAAGGCAAACATCATCGTCGCGGTCGGTAAAAATGCGAAAGCGGATGCACCAACACTGGTGCGCGCAGCATCCGCAGCGGTCGGTGGCCAAGGTGGCGGTGGCAAACCTGATTTTGCACAAGCTGGCGGCCCCGAAGGGGACAAACTCGACGCGGCTATCAACGCCATCAAATCACAACTCGCCGCCTAGCCACCGTCATGCTGAACTTGATTCAGCATCCATCTTCTTACATAAGAAAGATAAATTCCGGCTCGGAGGCCGGAATGACAAAGGAAACATATGAACCACTGGCTCCTCAAATCCGAACCCTCCGCATGGTCGTGGGACGAACAGGTAAAAGCAGGCGCAAAAGGAACATTCTGGAGCGGCGTGCGCAACCACCTCGCCAAGAAAAACCTGATGGCCATGAAAAAAGGCGACCTTGGATTTTTCTACCATTCCAATGAGGGTAAGGAGATTGTTGGTATTGTCGAAGTCATTCGCGAGCATTACCCCGACCCTACTGCTGAAGTGGGCGAACCTTGGGTGGTGGTGGATGTGAAGGCCGTAAAACCCCTCAAGCGCCCCTTCACCCTTGCGCAGGCCAAGGCTGAACCTAAACTTGCCAACATGTCCCTGCTCACCTCTGCCCGCCTGTCCGTTCAGCCCGTCACGAAAGCGGAGTGGGATGTCATCCTAAAGATGGCGGCTTAGCAGCACCATTCTTCATCATTTTGTCATACTTTAGACGCGATGATTTTCTATAGTGCGCGCATGAGTCTAGAACCAAAAAACATTCAAGAATTTGAGGCGTACGTCAGAGGCGACATGCAACCACGCCCCAAAATTCTTATTCATCCCGAAACACTAGAATATTATCGCTTAGTTCCAGCAGACCCTAACACGATTTCCTATGGGAGCCTAAAGTCGGGCAGCATGGTGCGAGATGCATACTATGTCCCCATCAGCATTGCGCCGATTAACATCGATTTCTACACAATCGGTAAAGACGCGATGGCGAGCGCGTCCAGCAATGTAAAGATGCCAGAAGGCTGCCATATCGAATCCTATAGACTACACCCTGAACACCTGAAAGACGGTGAATCACTGATTTCTAGAAACCAACTATATACAATCTTGCAAGCAATCGGCACCGACTCTTACTGGTGGCCATTAGAAGACCCTAATTACGATTTGGAAGAAGTGTTTGGTGACGCGCGAGTGAATGTTTTGTTTAGAGATAATAAACCACTAGGCGCTATCATATGGGATGATAATGAGATGGTATCAAAATCAACCGCCACGTGGATTATGGTAGGCGTGCGCCCAGAAGAACGCGCCAATAAATATGGTAGTTTCTTGATACGCTGGCAAATGGATTACATGGTCAATAATGGAGTCAATAATCTCAATTTCTATACGGGCGACACCGACTTTGTCATGACGCCAACTGGCAAGATTCCTGCCTACCTTTACTACGAACAGCTCGGTGCAAAGAAGATCGGCACCGCGATTTGGGACCACAAAGCGGTCGATAAGGATTTACACCCGCTTCTGGCAATTGATCACTCCATGTTAGATATTGAACCCGACTATTTCCAACATCCCGTTGCTAGGCAGACACTAGGCAGATTCTCTGAATCAGAGCTGGGGCGTCGCCTTGATAACGCCTATAATGTTGGCAAAAAAGGGCCGCCTAGCGCGGCCTAAAAGTAACGTTCACGATTAATTAAGCATTTCCATGCTACACAAGGCGCGAATTTGTGGCGCACTCACGCCATATAATTATACTCGCAAGCAATAAAAACATCACAGGGAGTTTCACATGTCCGCCGTTGTTCAGCTCAATAAAAACACTGCTGCAAAACCCATCACGGTCGCTTATGGCGACGGTATCGGCCCTGAAATTATGGAAGCGACGCTGAAAATTTTGGCGGAAGCGCGCGTGCCGCTGAAAATTGAAACGATTGAAGTTGGTCAGAAATTCTACGAAAAAGGCGTGACCACGGGCATCCCACCCGCGGCGTGGGATTCGATTCGCAGCACCAAAACGCTGCTCAAAGCCCCTATCACCACCCCGCAAGGTGGCGGCTATAAGTCACTCAACGTAACCATGCGCAAATCATTGGGCCTTTATGCCAATGTGCGCCCGTGCATTTCTTATCCGCCTTTCATCAAATCCATGCATGCGAATATGGATATGGTGATTATTCGCGAGAATGAGGAAGATTTATACGCGGGTATCGAATACCGCCAAACGCATGATGCGTTTCAATCCGTGAAAATCATCACCCGCTCAGGCTCGGAGCGCATCATGCGCTACGCGTTCGAATATGCGGTAAATAACGGTCGTAAAAAAGTGACCTGTATGTCGAAAGACAACATCATGAAACTCACTGACGGCGCATTCCATGATGCGTTTACACGTATCGCGGCAGAATATCCGCAAATCGAGAATGAGCATTATATTGTCGATATCGGCTCGGCGCGTATTGCCAGCAAACCGCATTTGTTTGACGTGATTGTCACTGAAAACCTCTTTGGCGATATCATCTCTGACATCGCGGCGGAAGTTTCGGGCTCGGTGGGTATTGCTGGTTCTTCGAACGTGGGCGCGAACTACGCCATGTTTGAGGCAATTCACGGCTCTGCTCCTGACATTGCGGGCAAAAACATTGCCAATCCTTCGGGCCTACTGCAAGGCGCGCTGATGATGCTCTCGCATCTCGGTTTGGCGGATGATGCGAATAAAATTCAAAACGCATGGCTCAAGACGATTGAAGATGGTCTGCACACGGCCGATATTTATGGTGAGATGAGCAAAGCCAAACTCGGCACCAAAGAATTTGCCGACGAGGTGATTGCACGCTTGGGTGAAACGCCAACTAAATTCCGCCCTGCCAATTTCAAAGCAGGGAAAGAAATTAAAATCCATGCAGTCATGGCACCACAAACCGAAAAGCGCGAGTTGGTGGGCGCAGACTTATTCATGCAGTTCATGGGTAAAGATATTAACGAGCTGGGCACCGCGCTGGAGAAACTCTCCAACGATAATCTGAAGCTGCAACTCATTTCCTGCAAGGGTTTGAAGGTGTGGCCAAACATCGTCACCGAGATGGATGTGACCGACCGTTTCCGCGCTCGCTACCTGCCAAAAGAAGGGAAAACTGTCACGCTGGCAGACATCGCAGATTTGCTGAAACGCGCTTCGGACCAAGGGATTGACTTCCTCAAAGTCGAAACCCTTTACAAATTCGACGGCAAAGCAGGTTACAGCGCATCGCAAGGCGAATAAGTCATTGAATTAAAATGATTTTATTTTGTGCAGTGTGCCATGGAAACTTAACGAATTGTTAAACATCCTCATGCAGAATGCCCGCCTATGATGAATTTCGCACAATTGCTTGTAAACAACGGCTACGCTGCCTCTGCAGCGGAAGCGGTCGCCTCGGCAACGATTGCTGAAGGTGCTTCGCTGGCACGCGAGCGTATCACCGCCGTCGTACATAATTATTATATGCAATATCTGGCCCTTCAACTTTCACGATTCAACTTCGACTTGAATCGCCCGCGTATTGCACCAGCAGAACTTATTAAGGCTGAAGCGCTAATTAAAGGCGTGCTAGGCAATGCACCACTCGATAACGCACGACTTGCTACTATTTTAGAGTCCGTGACCAGCGATATACTCGCGCAACATAATGCCAATCCCATGACATGGGATAATCTGTTCAATTATCACTATGCAATAGGCGATGATGTGATGATTCGTGGCGCGGATATGGTGAAAGCGCTGCTGCGTTCGAACAGCCTGCATTATGGTACAAAGGCGGATATGTATATCCACCACTTTAATGACACAGAATATCGTACGATTTCGATGCATCATGTCATGGCACGTGTGCTCAGTACCTTGCGCGTTGCCGTGAAGGGCGTGAATAGTTACGGCATAGCCATTGAGAAAGAGGATGTGGATCGTCTGCGCAATCTCGCCACGCGACTGACCGCCGTGCGCGATAATCAGTCACGCAGCATTTTCCAACAAAACGGCCACCATCAGGTAAAAGAAAATCTGAAACTTGTATTTCGAGAACTGCTCAGCCCAAGCACCGACTTATTCAGCATCTACGCGCTCAACACCAAATTGGTGCAGGATAATTTCAACCCTTCCATGTATAATGCTGAGTGGCGCGGCCTGCTCAACGAAATGCAAGAAGGTCTGGAGTGGATTGCCACACCCTATGCGCGCGTCAATCACCACCACCCTGTGCACTAATCACGATATCCGCAACGCTCCAATAAGCCTCGCATCGCTTCAGGAATCGGCGCCGTTATAGCTATGGGCGCGTGTTTGGCAGGTAAGGCAATACCGCGCGCATGAAGCATGGTTGAGAAATGCTCGGCGGAATAGGCACCTTCTACGCCATAAAAAGGGTCGCCAACCAACGAACAACCCAAACCATAAGCCGCATGCACACGAATCTGGTGGGTGCGCCCTGTCTTGGGTGAGAATTCAATCCACGAGATACCATCCACTTTTCCAAGCACGCGATATTCCGTCACGGCCTCCTGCCCTGCATCATCCAGTATGATACGCCAGCGCGAACCTTTACCGGTTTTAAGGATAGGTCGATTGATGATGCCAGCATCTTCCGCAGGCGTACCAACAACAATCGCCCAATAGGTTTTGTCGATTTTTCCTTCGGCAAATTGCTTGCCCAAACGCTTGAGTGCTTCCTTCGTGCGACCCAGCACCAGACAGCCCGATGTTTCACGGTCCAGCCGGTGCGCGAGCCACGGCGCGTGGGGTAAATCGAATTTCAATTGATCGAAGAATTGTTCCAACGCTACTCCCGCATGCGCGCCAATATGCACCGGAATGCCAGACGGTTTATCAATCACGATAACACCATCGTCTTTGTAAAGCACACGCTTGACGAGCGCCCCGCGATTTAGTTCTTGGATAAGGTCTTTCTTGGAAGTCACTGCGTAACAACCGTACCATCTGGCACGTTTTTGGTGATAGTAACGCCCGCACCAATCACACAAGCATGACCAATCGTGATGCCTTGCAGAATAATTGCGCCTGCACCAATATGCGTCAGGCTACCCACCGTCACATTACCACACAGCACAGCGGCGGGCGCCACATGCGAATGCTCGCCAATCCTCACATCATGATCAATCGATGCATTGGTATTGATGATAGAACCCGCGCCAATCACGGCGTAAGGCTGAATGGTTGCGCCCGCCATAATCTGCGCACCGTGATGTATTTTGACTTCAGGCATAATGTTCGCGTTCGGCGCAATCACCGACTCCATGTGAATGCCGAGTGCTTCATAGCGCGATGTAACTGCGGCACGAATCTCAAGGCCACTGCCATTGCGGCTGGCGCGATTGCCAACACCATTGATAAGCTGAAACTGGCCTTTTTCGATGGTGAATTTACCGTCTGTTCCTAATACTGGCGCATCCATCATACTATTGCCGACGATGCTCTCATCCTGCGTTAAAATGCCATGCACCTGCTCGCCCATTAGTCGCAACACGCCAAGCAGCACACGCGTATGCCCGCCGCCACCAATGATGATATAAGGTAAATCAGCCATTTAAGCAGCATAGACGAGTGGATGCGCGTTGACAAATAGTCCCTCAAGCCCTACCCAAAACCCATGCAAAAGCTCATCAAACGTGGCTTCGATATCGCGGTAGCGCTCGGCTTGGGTGTATTAGTATCACCCTTACTGCTCATCCTCTATTTCCTCGTGAAGTCACACCTTGGTGCACCTGTATTCTTCACCCAAACTCGCATCGGATTGAACGAGAGGCCCTTCACTCTCATCAAATTCCGCACCATGCGTGATGGCGCTGGTAGTGACGCAGAGCGCCTCAACGATTTTGGTAAATGGTTGCGCGACACAAGCCTCGACGAATTGCCCGAACTTTGGAATATCTTGATAGGCGATATGAGCATCGTCGGCCCACGCCCGCTTTTGCCGGAATATTTGCCCTATTACACGGCGGAGGAAAATCAGCGCCACGCCATGCGCCCAGGTATTACGGGGCTTGCGCAAGTCTGCGGCCGCAACGCTACCACATGGGAAGACAGATTACGCTATGACCGTGAATATGTGCGTGACTTTAGCCTGATGAGCGATTTGTGGATTTTATGGCGCACCGTAATAGTTGTGCTAAAACGCGAGGGTATCTCGGCAGAAGGTCATGTCACCATGCCGCGTTTTGATGATTACCGTAAAGGAAAGCAATGACCCAGAGCCGTATATTCCTTTCCCCACCCCATATGGGCGGTAACGAGCAAACCTACGTGAGCGAAGCATTTGCCAGCAATTACATCGCGCCACTTGGGCCGATGGTTGATAGGTTTGAGCAAGATTTTTCCAAGATTTCAGGCCTTCCCTATTGCGTGGCACTTACCAGCGGCACCGCCGCGTTGCACCTTGCCTTGCGCTGCTATGGCGTAGGAGATGGCGACCGTGTTTATGCCTCATCCCTCACCTTCATTGGCTCGGTAACGCCCATTTTATTCCAAAACGCTGCACCTGTTTTCATCGACGCTGACCCAAACACATGGAACATGGATATCGGCCTGCTCGAAGAGAAATTGAAAGAAGATAAAAAACGTAATCAGCTACCTAAAGCAGTCATTCCAACTGACTTATACGGCCAGTGTTGCGATGTAGATGCCATGCGCGCACTCTGCAACGCATATGGCGTAAAACTGATTATCGACGCCGCAGAATCCGTTGGCTCAACCTATAAAGGCAAGCACGCAGGCAATGGCGCACATGCTGCCGCTTTCTCGTTCAATGGCAATAAAATTATCACCACCAGCGGTGGTGGTATGCTCGCCAGCACGGATAAAAAATTAATCGACGAGGCTCGTAGCCTCTCGCAGCAGGCGAGACAGCCAGCAGCGCATTATGAACATACCACCTATGGCTATAATTACCGTCTCAGCAATATCAGTGCGGCGATTGGTGTCGGGCAGTTGGAAGTGCTGGTAGATCGCGTGAAACGTCGTCGAGAAATCTTCAAATTTTACGAGACACATCTGAATGTACTGGGGGTTGGCTTCATGCCAGAAGCATCGACAGGTGAATCCAACCGCTGGCTGAGCGTTATTACCGTAGATGCCAAGACCTTCGGCACGGACCGCGAGACGATTCGTCTAGAACTTGAGAAACATAACATTGAATCCCGCCCCATGTGGAAGCCGATGCACCTCCAGCCTGTATTCAAAGGCGCAGAAATGATCGGTGGTAAAGTGAGTGAAGACTTATTCAGAGATGGCTTGTGCTTGCCCTCAGGCACCGCAATGACGGACGAAACGCTTCAGAAAATAGTCGATATCATCAAAAGTCTAGCCAAGTAATTTTAGTAGCTTCTCCGCCGCATCACGCTCAGCGGTTTTTTTGCTGGCGGCACTGGCCTGCTGTGCTGCTTGGCCCTGCAAACGTACTTCTATCGTGAATTGCGGCGCATGGGCTGGCCCTGTTTCGCTGACTAATACATATTCTGGTAAGGCTAATCCCTTCGCCTGCGCCCATTCTTGTAACGCAGTCTTGGGGTCTTTGGGCGGCGCGGCCATTTGCAACGCGCGCTTACCCCAATATTTTTCGATGAATGTGCGTGCTGCTTCTAACCCCTGATCAAGATAGATGGCACCAATCAGTGCTTCACAAGCATCTTCAAGATTCGATGGATTATCGCGCCCACCGTGGTCTTCTTCGCTTTGTGCCAGTACCATATACTCGCCCAGCTTCAGCTCACGCGCAATCTCTGCTAAGGTAACACCATTCACCAGCGCCACTTCGCGCTTACTCAAATCGCCTTCTGCCTCATGTGGGAAGTGATGATAGAGCATTTCGGAAATCACTAGCCCCAACACCGAATCGCCAAGGAATTCGAGGCGCTGGTTACTAAAGGGCGTACCGTCTGGCAATTGCTGCCCTGTAGAGCGATGGGTGAAAGCACGCTTGAGCAAGGTGATGTCTGCGAAGCGCACACCCAAACTGCGCTGCAGCCCATCCAGTTGCGCATCAGTTAACATACGTCACCCAGCGATCATGGTTTATCCAATTCCAAAATTCCCAAAAACGCGCCTGTGTATTGAACGAAACAAAAATCACATCCGCACGGCCAATCAGATTCTCAGCAGGCACATAGCCAGGCCCCGTTTCCATATAGCGACTATCTTCCGAATTATCGCGGTTATCACCCATGAAAAAATAATGCCCTGCAGGTACTTCATAGACACCCGTATTATCGGAATCAAATCCCGTAGGGTCGTTGACATCAATATTCCCGAATGGTCGCTCGTCTAGCACCATCTGCTTTACACCGTTGGGAAGCGTTTCCATATAACGGCGCACAGATTTCACGCTGCCGTCTTCCTGCTTTTCATTATAATCCTCGATACGCTCAAGCTTCACGGCCTTGCCGTTAATATGCAGCACACCATCAATAACCTGAATTTTATCACCCGGCAGCCCGATGATGCGCTTAATATAATCAATCGACGTGTTATTCGGCAGACGGAAGACAATCACATCCCCGCGTTTAGGGGTTTCTTCCATCACACGCCCATCAAAATAGTCGAATACCGTGCCGAATGGGAACGAATAGCGCCCATACCCATACGAGGTTTTCGAAACAAAAATATAATCACCAATCTGCATGGTCGGCAGCATCGAGCCGGAGGGAATATGAAATGGCTCATAAGCTAATGAGCGAAATACCAGCGCCAGCAATACTGCATAACCGAACGAGCGAATCATGCCCCATGTGGATTCTTTTTTCTTTTCTTCTGTCATACTTTCCCTTTTCGTCATTCCCCGAATCGTTTTGCGATTCTAGGGGAATCCATGGATCGCCCTAGAATCACAGATTCGGGCGATGACGATGTTTATTGTCGTTTTTTGATTATTCCGTATAAATCATACTCATCCGCATCCGTGACTTCGATGGTCACGAAATCCCCAAT